>NZ_JALQEB010000024.1:0-3944 GCF_023630905.1 Caballeronia sp. ATUFL_F1_KS4A
TTGCCGACGGTGCACAGCGCGGTATTGCCCGCCGTCACGCCCGACAGCGCGACGGATTTCTTCGGCTTGAATGCGCCGGTTGCGGGTGCTTCGGTCGATGCCTGATCGGTCATTGTCTCTAGTCTCCTTTGCACGCTCGCGATGCGGCGTTATTTGTCTTGTCGAGATGATGATTTGAAAAACGGCGCGCATTCGTCGGGCAGCGTCTGGCCGGTCGCGTGCGCGCGGCGCAGCACGGACCAGTAATAGCGATAACTCGCGCGATCGTGCAGCGTATCGCCATGCCGCGTCGGGCCCCACTGTGCGCGCTGTGCCGCAAGCAGAATCTGCGCCGCGAGCGCGATTTCATCGGCGCGCGGCGAGAAGGCCTCGACGATCGGCCTGATCTGATCCGGATGGATGCTCCACATGCGCGTATAGCCGAACGCGTTGCGCGCGCGTGCCGCATCGTTCGCGACGACGCTCATGTCGCGCACTTCCGTCGATACGTTGTGCGACGGCACCTTGCCGTGCGCGTGACACGCGGCCGCGATCTCCAGCTTCGCGCGCTGCACGAGCGGATGATCGAACTGGCCGGGCGAGCGCATCGCGGTATCGGGAATGGCGCCGTTGTGCGCCGAGACGAAGTCCATCAGGCCGAAGCTCAGCGATTCGACGCCCGGCAGCGCGGCCAGTTCGAACGCTTGCGCGAGCGCGCCGTGCGTCTCGATCAGCAGATGGCAGGGAATCGGTTGCTCGATGCCGAACTCGCGTCGTGTTGCTTCGATGAACGCGACCATTTCGGTGGCATCGGCGGCGCTGCGGATTTTCGGCAGCATGATGAACGCGGGCGCTTTCTTCGCGCGACGCAGGATGATGCGGACGTCGTCGCGCCACGCACGATGATCGAAGTCGTGGATGCGCACGCCCACGCGCCCGAAGCGGTCGTCCTCGCCACCGACGAACGACGCAACCATTTCCGCATGTTCGGCCTCGTGACCGACTTGCGCCCCGTCTTCGCAATCGAGCGTGATGTCGAACACCGGACCGAGTTGCGCCTGCAGCGCCAGGGATTTGCGGATCAGCTTCTCGCTGCCGGCGTAATGATCACAGGGCGGAAGCACGGCGGGTTGCGCTTCGCCGTCAAACAGCACTTCGGCGGGAGTGAGAGCAGGCATCGTCGGCGTCGGGTCCGATTGGAAGTTGGGAAATTCCATCTTGCTCGATGATTCGAACACGCTCGATGTTTTTCAAGCGCGTTCGAATCATGCACGAACGCCGCGTAGCGTTCGCGCAGACGGGAAGCCTTTGCAGACTCCCCCTTGAACGACGTACTTACTTGCCCAGCAGATGCGAAACGCCGTCGCGCTCTTCGAGCAGCTCGTTCAGCGTGCCGTCCATCTTCTCGCGCGAGAACGCGTCGATTTCGAGGCCTTCGACGCGCTTGTACTCGCCGTTTTCGCACGTGACGGGCACGCCGTAGATGATGTCTTCCGGAATGCCGTACGAGCCGTCCGACGGAATGCCCATCGTGACCCACTTGCCGTTCGTGCCGAGCACCCAGTCACGCACGTGATCGATCGCAGCATTCGCCGCCGATGCCGCCGACGACAGGCCGCGCGCTTCGATAATCGCCGCGCCGCGCTTGCCGACGGTCGGGATGAACGTGTTGCGGTTCCACTCGTCGTCGTTGATGAGCTTCGTCAGGCTCTCGCCTTCCGCCGTTGCGAAACGGAAGTCCGGGTACATCGTCGGCGAGTGGTTGCCCCACACGGCGAGCTTTTCGATCGACGCGACCGGCTTGCCCGACTTGGCCGCCAGTTGCGACAGCGCGCGGTTGTGGTCCAGACGCAGCATGGCGGTGAAGTTCTTCTTCGGCAGATCCGGCGCCGACTTCATCGCGATGTAAGCGTTCGTGTTCGCCGGGTTGCCGACGACCAGCACCTTCACGTCGCGGCTCGCGACATCGTTCAGCGCCTTGCCCTGAACCGTGAAGATCTCGGCGTTCGCCGACAGCAGGTCCTTGCGCTCCATGCCCTTCGAACGCGGACGTGCACCGACCAGCAACGCGACGTCGGCGTCCTTGAACGCGACCTTGGGGTCGTCCGTGACGACCACGCCCGCGAGCAGCGGGAATGCGCAATCTTCCAGCTCCATCACGACGCCCTTCACGGCGGCTTGCGCTTGCGGCAGATCGAGCAACTGAAGAATCACGGGCTGGTCTTTGCCGAGCAGATCGCCATTGGCGATGCGGAACAGCAGCGAGTAGCCGATTTGACCTGCGGCGCCGGTTACGGCAACGCGCTTTGCGGACTTAGCCATTGAGAACTCTCCTGGACGGTGCGTGGAACGCTAGGGAAAAACGCCATTTTATGCGCGTTACGCAAAGCGTTGATGAAGACATGCCGGCCATGCCGTGCCCAAACGCTTCGAAGCTCGACCGAGCGTTCGCGCCCGTGCCGTGCATCGGCGTTACGGCTTGACCGTCATGCCATGAATCCTTCTCTTCGAGCGAGAGGCGTGCGGAGTGTCCTGGAAGGACGCGGTGATTTCGCTTGGGTCTGACGGCAACGCGCCCATACGAGACGGCGCTTGACGTTGCGAGGCGAGGGGCAGGCAGCGGCGCGCGAATCGAGTGGCCGATCGGCGTGAGGCGAAAGCGAAAGGGCGTGCCTGGCGGTATGTTGCACGCTGCGCCGGATGCCGTGTTCAGAGCGTACTCAAGGCGAAAAGGGCCATGATAAAACGCGCTGAGCGGCGGTTCCCGTGCTTTCGCAACGACCCGCAAACCCTTGCTCGACAAGGAGTGTAGGAGCCGTCCAAGGTAAAGTCAACACTATCTTATGTCTTATATAAGACATAGGAATCTTCGGGAAAAGTCTGGACGCACGGCGGGCCTTGTGTTGAAATGCGCGGCATGAATTCCAACCCGGCGAGCACGACGACCCCCAACGGCACTGCACCGGCGGCTGAGGCCGCGAGCACGCCGTCGCCGACGTTCAGCCCGCTGTATCAGCAAATCAAGGCGCTCATCACGCAAGGACTCGAGTCCGGCGAATGGAAGCCTGGCGAAATCATCCCGAGCGAGGTCGAGCTGGCCGCGCGCTACAAGGTGAGCCAGGGCACCGTCCGCAAGGCGATCGATGAACTCGCCGCCGACAATCTTCTTGTTCGACGTCAGGGCAAAGGCACGTTCGTTGCGACGCACAACGAAGACCGCGTGCAGTTCCGCTTCCTGCGCCTTCTGCCCGACGATGGCGACGTCCATCCTCACGTAAGCCGTCTGCTCGAATGCAGGCGCCTGCGCGCGCCGGCGGAGATCGCGCGCCAACTGGATTTGAAGCCTGCCGACCCCGTCGTTCTTATCAAGCGCTTGTTGCAGTTCGATGGCGTGACGACCGTGTTCGACGAAATCTGGCTGCCGGGCGCGGTGTTTCGCGGACTCACGGCCGAGCGTCTCGCCGAGTACAAGGGTCCGCTCTACGCGATGTTCGAGACGGAGTTTGGCACGCGCATGATCCGCGCGACCGAGAAGATCCGCGCCGTCGCCGCCGATGAAACCGTCGCGCAGTTCCTCGATGTGGCGCAGGGATTTCCGCTGTTATCGGTCGAGCGCGTGTCCTATACCTATGGCGACCGGCCTGTCGAAGTGCGTCGCGGATGGTACGTCACGACCGGCTATTTTTACCAGAACGACTTGAGTTGATCGAGTGAAGAACGGGCCGCGAGCACTGGCTGAGTGCTCGCGGAACACGCACGTTAGCAGGCCCATTCTCGCGCATGGAGCAACGGTCTTTTAGAGGACTTCTCGCTGCAGCGCGATATAAAAAGGCGCTAAAATCGCGGATTAGTGTGTTAACAAGTTGGGGTCTAGCATGGCAGAAGCCGTAAAAAAACCAAGGCCGGAATACCGGAACATCGGGATCGGTCAGATCGCGAAGTATCGCTTGCCGCTGGCGGGCAAG
>NZ_JALQEB010000025.1:0-34785 GCF_023630905.1 Caballeronia sp. ATUFL_F1_KS4A
ACGTGTGCCCGAAGGGGCTCAACCCGACCAAGGCGATCGGCAAGATCAAGGAATTGATGGTGCGACGGGCGGTTTGAAATGGACGAATCTCACCAGTCCGACCCTCTTCGCCGCGCGCGCCTTCGTTGGCGCGCAAGGCGCGGCCTGCTGGAAAACGATCTGATCTTCGATCGTTTCTTCAGCCGATATGAGCATGATCTCAGCGACGCCGACGTGGCCGCATTGACCCGCCTGCTGGAGCTGAGCGACAACGAACTGATGGACTTGCTGCTGGCGCGCACGGAGCCTGAAGGCGACCTGGCGACGCCGGACGTAACCCGCTTGCTGGAAATGCTGCGCACCGTGTGATTCCAGCAGGAATTCGCGGAGTTTTGCAAAATAGGCCTGTTGCACTGCACACAGCCCGATAAAACAGTTTTGCCGCGCAGCTTCCGTCGTGCAAATTATCGAAAACCTGTATCCATACTTCGATTGAGGATGTGCTATGACCCCGTCAGATGTTAAAGCCACGCTATCGTTCAGCGACAACTCGCCGAGCGTCGAAATGCCGATCTACAAGGGCACGATGGGCCCGGACGTGATCGACATCCGCAAGTTGTACGGTCAGACCGGCAAGTTCACGTATGACCCGGGCTTCATGTCGACGGCGGCGTGCAATTCGGCGATCACGTATATCGACGGCGACAAGGGCGAACTGCTGTATCGCGGCTACCCGATCGAGCAACTGGCCGTGAACGCGGACTTCCTCGAAACGTGCTATCTGCTGCTGAAGGGCGAACTGCCGAACGAGGCGCAGAACAAGGAATTCGTGGACACCGTCACGCGTCACACGATGGTGCACGAGCAGATGCACTTCTTCTTCCGCGGCTTCCGTCGCGACGCACACCCGATGGCCGTGCTGACGGCTGCGGTCGGCGCGCTGTCGGCGTTCTATCACGACTCGCTGAACATCAACGATCCGCGTCACCGTGAAGTCTCCGCGATCCGCATGATCGCGAAGCTGCCGACGCTCGTCGCGATGGCGTACAAGTTCAGCATCGGTCAGCCGTTCGTGTATCCGAAGAACGAACTGTCGTACAGCGCGAACTTCATGCACATGATGTTCTCGAACCCGTGCGAAGAGTACAAGGTCAACGACGTGCTCGTGCGCGCTCTCGACCGTATTCTGATCCTGCACGCGGACCACGAGCAGAACGCGTCGACGTCGACGGTGCGTCTCGCGGGTTCGTCGGGTGCGAATCCGTTCGCGTGTATCGCAGCCGGCATCGCATGTCTGTGGGGTCCGGCGCACGGCGGCGCGAACGAAGCCGCGCTGAACATGCTCGAAGAGATCGGCTCGGTCGACAACATTCCTGAGTTCATCAAGCAGGTGAAGGACAAGAACTCGGGCGTGAAGCTGATGGGCTTCGGACACCGCGTGTACAAGAACTACGACCCGCGCGCGAAGCTGATGCGCGAGACGTGCCACGAAGTGCTGAACGAACTCGGCCTGCATGACGACCCGCTCTTCAAGCTCGCGATGGAACTCGAAAAGATCGCGCTGGAAGACGAATACTTCGTGTCGCGCAAGCTGTATCCGAACGTCGACTTCTACTCGGGCATCGTGCAGCGCGCGCTGGGCATTCCGACGTCGATGTTCACCTGCATCTTCGCGATGGCTCGTACGGTCGGCTGGATCGCGCAGTGGAACGAGATGATCGCCGATCCTGAGCAGAAGATCGGCCGTCCGCGTCAGCTGTTCATCGGCCAGACGCCGCGTGAAGCGAAGCCGCTGGCAAAGCGCTAAGCTGATCGAGTTTTAGTTGTATCGAAGCCCCGGCGAGAAATCGCCGGGGCTTTTGCTTTTTGCTCGGCGCGCGCAGAGACGGCGCCGGATTCAATCCGCGAACACCTCCTGCAAGGTATGAAGCGCGTCGGTCAGCGTGTTGTCCGCGATGCTGCCTTCCCGCTTGATGAGCCGCAGCTTGTCCACCGTGCGAATCTGATCCAGAAGAATCAATCCCTGCTTCCGCTTGAAAGCAATGGGAATGCGGAAAGGCGCAGGTTTTCCCTTCGACGACATCGGCGCGACGATGACCGTGCGCAGATGGTCGTGCATCTCCGGCGGCGACACCACTACGCACGGACGCGTTTTCTGAATTTCGCTGCCCAAGGTGGGATCGAGCGCGACCGACCAGACTTCTCCACGCACTACCATTCGAGCTCCCCGTCGTCGTTGCCGAATTCGCCCATGACGAGTCCGTCCTCGCCGCTTTGCGCAATCAGCTTGCTGGCTTCGGCCCAACCTTGACGCGCTTTGTCGCGAGGCCGACGCAGGACGATCGCGTCGTTCTCGACTTCCATGTCGACCTCGTTCTCCAAGCCCAATTGCGCGAGCAGCGGCTTGGGAATCAGGATGCCCTGGGAGTTGCCCATTTTTCTGATGGTGGTTCGCATGTCGTCGACTACTGAAGAGTATGGAAGCACGATGTTATTACCTGTCGAAAGAGCCGTCAATACAATGTTATTACTGCGCGGATCGTGAGCGCTGACGACAGCCTATTGCGCGCATCGTGCGGCGAACATTCGGCCAAATGGCATAGGATCTAAGGACAGCGTCGGGATGCGCTCCAGGTTCAGCCGGGTAGTCGTCATCCGGGTACTGGAACCACTATAATAACTATCTGTTTTTAATGGGTTTTTCCCGTATCCTAGTATCCAATTCTCATCGGGTGGTGGCATAATCGATTCACGAGCCGTACACCGATAAATCCCCGCAGTCACACACGAAAGCGCTCACCATGGCACAGACTCTCTACGACAAACTGTGGAATACGCACGTTGTCCACACGGAAGAGGACGGCACCTCGATCCTCTACATCGACCGTCACCTGCTGCACGAAGTGACGAGCCCGCAGGCCTTCGAGGGCCTGAAGCTGGCCGAGCGCCCGGTGTGGCGCATCAGCGCGAATCTGGCGGTGTCCGATCACAACGTGCCGACGACCGACCGCTCGCACGGCATCGCCGATCCGGTTTCGAAGCTGCAAGTCGATACGCTCGACCAGAACTGCGACGCCTTCGGCATCACGCAGTTCAAGATGAACGACCTGCGTCAGGGCATCGTGCACATCATCGGGCCGGAGCAGGGCGCGACGCTGCCGGGCATGACCATCGTCTGCGGCGATTCGCACACGTCCACGCACGGCGCGTTCGGCGCGCTGGCGCACGGCATCGGCACGTCGGAGGTTGAGCACGTGCTCGCGACGCAAACGCTGTTGCAGAAGAAGAGCAAGAACATGCTCGTGAAGGTCGAAGGCCAATTGCCGCGCGGATGCACGGCGAAGGACATCGTGCTCGCGATCATCGGCAAGATCGGCACGGCGGGCGGCACGGGCTACGCGATGGAATTCGGCGGCTCGACCATCCGCGCGCTCACGATGGAAGGCCGCATGACCGTCTGCAACATGGCGATCGAAGCGGGCGCGCGCGCCGGCATGGTCGCGGTCGACGACACGACCATCAACTATCTGAAGGACCGTCCGTACTCGCCGCAGGGCGTCGAGTGGAATCAGGCGGTCGAATACTGGCGTCAGTTCAAATCCGATGACGGCGCGCACTTCGATCGCGTCGTCGAGCTGAATGCCGCCGAGATCGTGCCGCAAGTGACGTGGGGCACGTCGCCGGAAATGGTGACGTCGATCGACGGCCGCGTGCCCGATCCCGACAAGGAAAAAGATCCCGTCAAGCGCGACGCGATGGAACGCGCGCTGAGTTATATGGCATTGCAGCCGAACACGCCGATCGAATCGATCAAGCCGGACAAGATTTTCATCGGCTCGTGCACGAATGCGCGCATCGAAGACTTGCGCGCCGCCGCGTACGTCGTGAAGTCGCTGGGCAAGCGCGTCGCGTCGAACATTCGCCTCGCGATGGTCGTGCCGGGATCGGGTCTCGTGAAGGCGCAAGCCGAACGCGAAGGCCTCGACAAGATCTTCACGAACGCCGGCTTCGAATGGCGCGAGCCGGGCTGCTCGATGTGCCTCGCGATGAACGCCGACCGCCTGGAAGCGGGGGAGCGCTGCGCATCGACGTCGAACCGCAACTTCGAAGGCCGTCAGGGCGCGGGCGGACGCACGCATCTCGTGAGCCCCGCGATGGCCGCCGCCGCCGCGATCGAAGGCCATTTCGTCGACGTACGCAAGCTCGCTTAATCGATCGGGACACTGAGAAAGATCATGGAAAAATTCATTGTGCACAGCGGCCTCGTCGCGCCGCTGGATCGCGAGAACGTCGACACGGACGCGATCATCCCGAAGCAGTTCCTGAAGTCGATCAAGCGCACGGGCTTCGGTCCGAACGCGTTCGATGAATGGCGTTATCTCGACGTCGGTGAGCCCGGACAGGACAACAGCAAGCGTCCGCTCAACCCGGATTTCGTGCTGAATCAGCCGCGTTATCAAGGCGCGTCGATTCTGCTCACGCGCAAGAATTTCGGCTGCGGCAGCTCACGCGAACACGCGCCGTGGGCGCTCGATCAATACGGCTTTCGCGCGATCATCGCGCCGAGCTTCGCGGACATCTTCTACAACAACTGTTTCAAGAACGGTCTCCTGCCGGTCGTGCTGACGGAGCAGCAGGTCGACAAGCTGTTTAACGAGACCTACGCGTTCGTTGGTTTCCAGTTGACGATCGATCTCGAAGCGCAAGTCGTGCGTACCGGCGACGGCACCGAGTATGCGTTCGAAGTGCCGGGCTTTCGCAAGTATTGCTTGCTGAACGGCTTCGACGACATCGGTCTCACGCTGCGTCATGCGGACAAGATCAAGCAATATGAGGCCGAACGCCTCGCGAAGCAGCCGTGGCTGAATAACCGGCTCGTTGGATAACCGCGCATAAAGGAAGCGAAAGATGAAAATTGCAGTTCTCCCCGGCGACGGCATCGGTCCCGAAATCACCGCCGAAGCGGTCAAAGTCCTGAACGCGCTCGGCGAGAAGTTCGAGCTGGAAGAGGCGCCGGTCGGCGGCGCGGGCTACGAGGCGAAGGGGCACCCGCTGCCCGATTCCACGCTGGCGCTCGCGAAGGAAGCCGATGCGATCCTGTTCGGCGCCGTCGGCGACTGGAAGTACGACAAGCTCGAACGCGCGCTGCGTCCCGAGCAGGCAATTCTCGGCCTGCGCAAGCATCTGCAACTGTTCGCGAACTTCCGTCCGGCGATCTGCTATCCGCAATTGACGGGCGCGTCGTCGTTGAAGCCGGAGATCGTGTCGGGTCTCGACATCCTGATCGTCCGCGAATTGAACGGCGACATCTATTTCGGCGCGCCGCGCGGCTTGCGAGAAGCCCCGGACGGCCCGTTCGCGGGCGCGAAGGAAGGCTTCGACACGATGCGCTATTCCGAGCCCGAAGTGCGCCGCATCGCGCACGTCGCGTTTGCCGCCGCGCAAAAGCGCCAGAAGAAGCTGACGAGCGTCGACAAGGCGAACGTGCTCGAAACGTCGCAATTGTGGCGCGACACGATGATCGACGTCGCGAAGGAATATCTGGATGTCGAGCTGTCGCACATGTACGTCGACAACGCCGCGATGCAGCTCGTGAAGGCGCCGAAAGCGTTCGACGTCGTCGTGACCGGCAACATGTTCGGCGACATTCTGTCGGACGAAGCGGCGATGCTCACCGGCTCCATCGGCATGCTGCCGTCCGCGTCGCTCGACAAGAACAACAAGGGCCTGTACGAGCCGTCGCACGGTTCGGCGCCGGACATCGCGGGCAAGGGCGTGGCGAATCCGCTCGCGACCATTCTTTCGGCGGCGATGATGCTGCGCTACTCGCTCGGCAAGACGGAGCAGGCGGATCGCATCGAAAGCGCGGTGAAGAAAGTGCTCGAGCAGGGCTACCGCACCGGCGATATCGCGACGGCGGACGGCAAGGTTGTCGGCACGAAGGAAATGGGCGACGCGGTGCTGAAGGCGCTGTAATCGCGAGAAAGACGATCGGCGCGCTGAAGCATTAAAGCGGCCGATCGTCTCTTTTTACCGATGTTCGCGCACGATCCGCCCGATTTTCACGCATCTGCAGCATGACGCCGTCGAAAACGTCCGGTTATCGTGTATATTGCTTTGCTATGGCGAAGAACTCTCAATTCTCTCTGGATTCCATCGGACGCGGCTCAAAGTCGCTCGCGACGGAACTCGCCATCAGCACGCGCATCGTGGCCACTCGAGCCACGGCTAAAACGCGCATTACGAAAATCTCCAGCAAAGCGATCACGATTCGCTGATCGTCCCTCGTGTCCGAGCGTCTTCCCCGCGCGGCCACGCCGGGTAAAGATGCGGGGAAGCGTCCACAGTTAAAGGTTAGTCATGAACGTAGGTCTCGTTGGTTGGCGCGGTATGGTCGGCAGCGTCCTGATGCAGCGCATGCAGCAGGAAGGCGATTTCGACTTGATCGAACCGGTGTTTTTCAGCACCAGCAATGCGGGCGGCAACGCGCCGTCGTTCGCCAAAAACGAGACGAAGCTCAAAGACGCAACGAGCATCGACGACCTGAAAAAGTGCGACGCCATCATCACGTGCCAGGGCGGCGACTACACCAACGAGGTGTATCCGAAGCTGCGCGCGGCGGGCTGGAAGGGCTACTGGATCGACGCGGCGTCGGCGCTGCGCATGAAGGACGACGCGGTCATCATTCTCGATCCGGTCAACCTGGACGTCATCAAGGATTCGCTCGTGAAGGGCGGCCGCGACTTCATCGGCGGCAACTGCACGGTCAGCCTCATGCTGATGGCGCTCGGCGGCCTGTTCCGCGAGAACCTCGTCGAATGGACGACGGCGATGACCTATCAGGCCGCGTCGGGCGCGGGCGCGCAGAACATGCGCGAGCTGCTTCAGCAAATGGGCGTGCTCTACGGTTCGGCTAAGGAAGACCTGGCGGATCCGTCGTCGGCGATTCTCGACATCGACCGCCGCGTGCTCGCCGCGATGAACGGCGAGCGCATGCCCGTCGACAACTTCGGCGTGCCGCTCGCGGGCTCGCTGATTCCGTGGATCGACAAGGATCTCGGCAACGGCATGTCGAAGGAAGAGTGGAAGGGCGGCGCGGAAACCAACAAGATCCTCGGCAAGCCGGCAATGGGTACGCCGGGCTCGATTCCCGTCGACGGCCTCTGCGTGCGTATCGGCGCGATGCGCTGCCACTCGCAGGCGCTCACCATCAAGCTGACGAAGGACGTGCCGCTCGACGAAGTGCACGGCATTCTCGCGTCGGCGAATGACTGGGTGAAGGTCGTGCCGAACGAGCGCGAAGCATCGATTCGCGATCTGTCGCCCGCGGTCGTCACGGGCACGCTGACGGTGCCGGTTGGCCGTCTGCGCAAGCTCGCGATGGGCGGCGAATATCTGTCGGCGTTCACGGTCGGCGATCAGCTCTTGTGGGGCGCCGCCGAGCCGCTGCGCCGCATGCTGCGCATTCTGCTCGACAAGTAAAGTAAACTACGCGCCTGAAGCGCGTGTCTTGCTCGAAAGCGTCGCGTTTCACGCGGCGCTTTTTTGTTTTTGTGGAGCTTTGTTGCAACGCCGTGTTTATCGAGCGGTCTTCGCTTTATGTTTCAATTTTTGCCGCACCCGGAGCCTCAATGATCCATCGAACTCGCCGGTCTTTCGTTTCGTCATCGCGTGCGGCGCTCGCCGCGGCAAGTCTCGCCGCATGCGCGATGTTCTGGGCGAATCCCGGCGATGCGCTCGCGCAGGCCTCCGCCGCCACCGGGCAAACCTACGCGGTCAAGCCGGGACAATCGTTGAGCGATGTCGCCGGCGAACTCACCGGATCCAAAGATCGCGACGTCCGCGCGAAAGCCGCGCGTGCCCTGTTCGACGCCAATCCGAGCGCCTTCAGCAGCCACGACATCAACAAGCTGAAACTCGGCGCGGTGCTGAACGTGCCCGCCGATCTGAGCGGCGCGCCGCCGGCCGCAGCGTCGGCGCCCGAGGCGCAGCAGACCGCGCCCGCCGAAACGTCCGCGCCTGCGTCTTCGTCGGCGGATACCGCCACACCGGCGCCGGAGAGCGCGGCGCCCGCATCGGCTGCGGAGCCGCAAGCCAGCGCGACGGCGGCGCCGGAGCGTGCGACGCCGGAGGCCGCATCGGCAATCGCCGCGCCCGCAAGCGCGCCCGCCACGGCCGCACCGGAACCGGCCAGCCGCAGCGGCGTGGCAGCGGCGACCATCGGTCTGTCGCCCTTCATCATCGCGATCGTGATCGTCGTGATCGGCGTCCTGCTGCTCAGAATGCGGCGCAAGAAGCGAGCAGTCGCGACGAACGACAACGACGTCGATCGCGCGCCCCGTACGTTCGCAAGTCTGGAAGAAGCCCAGGCCGACGCCGACGCCCGCAACGAAGCGCTGCGCAAGGCGCGCGAGGCGGCGGCCGGTGCCCAAGGCAAGTCGCCGGCGCGCGATCAGTCCGGACTGGCTGCGGCCGCCGCGAGCATCGGCAACGCTGAAGTAGCCCAGACGCCCGTCGCTCCGTCCGAAGATGCGTTGCCGCCGACGACCGAGGCAAAGCCGTCGACCGCGGCGGATGAAGCACTCGTCGAGGCGAACCGCTCGCAACCGGAAGAGCCGTTCGTGCCTGTTGCGCCGGCTGCACGTCATCCCGATTTCGTACCGCCAGCCAGCGAACCGGACACCCACGAACAGCGCGAGCAGCATGCGCGCGAGATCGAAGCGCGCGAAGCGGCGCGCCGGGAAGCCGAAAAATGGGAAGTCGAAGAGCGCGAAGCCGCGGCACGCCAGGCCGCCGCGCGCGAGGCCGAGGAGCGTGAAATCCGCGCGCGCGAAGCCGCCGCGCGGGAAGCACTCGCACGCGAGCAGGCGGGTCATGCCGGTGCGGATCGCGAGGCCGAATTGCGTCAGGTCACCGAACGCGAAGAGCTGGCGCGTGAGAACGCGGCACGCGAGATCATCGCGCGCGAGGCGGAACTGCGCGAACTTCAGGCGCGCGCCGCCGAAGAGCAAGCCGCAGAGCAACGCGCCGCCGAGCAGCGCGACATCGAAGAACTGGCAGCGCGCGAGGCGGAAAAATCCGGCATCGCGCCGGACGAAGAGCCGGTGCTCGCGCATCGCTTCCCAATGCCGAAGTTCCCCCAGGACGCAATCCAGGCGCTCGGTTCGCTCGAAATGGAACTGCCGCCGCGTCTGGAACTGACGATCAAGCCGCCCGGCGCGACCGGACCGGAGACGGCTGCATCGTCGCTGAAAAATCCGCCGCTCGAGACGCCTCCCGCAGCGCTGGAACAGCCGCCTGGCGGCACGCAGCCAATCCAGCAGGCGCCGTTCATGCCGCAGCCGGTGGCGCATTTCGAAGCAGCGCGGCAAGGCCAGTCGCAAGCCCCGTCCGTTGCGTCGCAAATCGAAGCGGGTACGGCGGGCGCGGCATCGGTCGCTGGCCTGGGCGCGACAAAATTCGGCCCGCTCAGTCTCGATTTCGATTTGGGGCCGACGTCGAACGCGACGGAGGCTTTGCCTGCCCTGACGCCGGGCCAACTGGCGACCATCGCGCGCAATAAGCTCGAATTGGCAGCCGAATACATCGAACTGGGCGACCTTTCGGGCGCGCGCACGTTGCTCCAGGAAGTGATCGAATCGAACGATCCGGCGACGCGCCCGCAGGCCGCCACGCTCTTGTCGACGCTTGCACCGCATTCCTGAGATGCGTATCGCTTTAGGGATTCAGTACGACGGCGCGGCGTTTTGCGGTTGGCAGTCGCAGCCGCACGGGAAGACGGTCCAGAACGAACTGGAGCGCGCGCTCGCGCAATTCGCGCAGACGCCGCTTCCGACCGTCGTCGCCGGGCGCACCGATACGGGCGTGCACGGTCTCGGTCAGGTCGTGCATTTCGATACCGCTCTGGATCGCGCCGAGTTTTCGTGGGTGCGCGGCACGAATGCGTTCCTGCCCGACACCGTCGCGGTGCAATGGGCGAAGCCGATGCCCGACGATTTCCACGCGCGCTTCGCGGCTTTCGAACGCACTTATTTCTACGTTCTTTACGTCAATCCGGTGCGTTCGCCCATGCTCGCGAAACGCGCGGGCTGGGTGCACACGCCGCTCGACGTGGCAGCGATGCGCGATTCGGTCGCGTGCCTGATCGGCGAGCACGATTTTTCGTCGTTCCGCGCCGCCGATTGCCAGTCGAAAACGCCAGTCAAGCATCTTTATCAGATCGATGTACGCGAGCAGGGCGACTTCGTCCACTTTCGCTTTCGCGCCAACGCGTTTTTGCATCACATGGTGCGCAATCTGATGGGATGCCTCGTCGCGATCGGACGGGGCCGTCATCCATCGTCGTGGATGGCGGACGTGCTCGCCGCCCGCGACCGCCGCGCTGCCGCGCCGACTTTCATGCCCGACGGACTGTATCTGGCCGAGGTCGGCTATCCTGAACACTTCGCGGTGCCGCCGCCGCATATCGCCAGCATGCCCTGGAGCGCCATTTGGGCAGAGCCGAAATGACAGACCGAGATTTGCATCGCACCCGCATCAAGCTATGCGGACTTTCGCGCGTCGAGGACGTGCAGCACGCCGTCGCGCTGGGCGCGGACGCCGTGGGTTTCGTGTTCTATCCGCCGAGTCCGCGTTCGGTGAGCGTCGCACAGGCCGTCGAACTGGCGCGGCACGTGCCGCCGCTCGTGTCGGCGGTCGGGCTTTTCGTCAATGCGACGCCCGAATGGATTCGCGAAGTCACGTCGAACGTGCCGCTCTCGCTGCTGCAGTTTCACGGCGACGAAACGCCGGAACAATGCGAGGCGCTGGCATCGATTGCGGGTTTATCCTATTGGCGCGCATTGCGAATTGGGTCTGATGCGTCCACAAGCCATTTGATAGAATCGTCTCTCAAGTTCAAAGCCGCAGGCGGCCTTTTACTCGACGCGCTCGTCGAGGGCTTCGGCGGCGGTGGAAAGGTATTCGATTGGTCACTTATCCCAACAGATCTCGGGCATCGGGCCGTTTTGAGTGGTGGGTTGAACACGCAAAACGTCAGTGACGCCATTCGGCGTGTGCGCCCGTACGCGGTCGATGTCTCGAGCGGCATCGAACTGCCGGGCGCCAAGGGCGTGAAGGATCCCGCCCGAATGGCGGCGTTCGTGCGCGCGGTGCGCGAGGCGGACGCCGGGTGAATCGAACGTGGGCCGCGCTGCCGGCTACGTAAACGAGAGAGTGACGCAATGTACAACTTGCCAGACGAAAGAGGCCATTTCGGCCAATATGGAGGCGTGTTCGTCTCCGAAACCCTCATCCATGCACTTGACGAATTGCGCGTCGCGTATGACGCGGCACGTCAGGATCCCGAATTCATCGCCGAGTACGAGTACGAGCTCAAGCATTACGTGGGTCGTCCGTCGCCGATTTATCACGCGAAGCGCTGGAGCGAGATGCTTGGCGGCGCGCAGCTTTATCTGAAGCGCGAAGACCTGAATCACACGGGCGCGCACAAGGTGAATAACGTGATCGGCCAGGCGCTGCTCGCCCGCAAGATGGGCAAGCCGCGCGTGATCGCCGAAACCGGCGCGGGCCAGCACGGCGTGGCGACGGCGACCATTGCCGCGCGATTCGGCATGGAGTGCGTGGTCTACATGGGCGCGGAAGACGTGCGTCGTCAGGCGGCGAACGTCTATCGGATGAAGCTGCTCGGCGCAACGGTCGTGCCGGTCGAATCCGGGTCGAGGACGCTCAAGGACGCGCTCAACGAAGCCATGCGTGACTGGGTGACCAACGTCGAAAACACGTTCTACATCATCGGCACGGTGGCGGGGCCGCATCCTTACCCGATGATGGTGCGCGACTTCCAGCGCGTGATCGGCGACGAATGTCGCGTGCAGATGCCCGAAATGGCCGGTCGCCAGCCTGATGCCGTGATCGCGTGCGTCGGCGGCGGGTCGAACGCGATGGGCATCTTTTATCCGTACATCGACGATAAAGACGTCAGATTGATTGGCGTCGAAGCGGCGGGCGACGGCATCGACACCGGGCGCCACGCGGCGTCGCTGATGGGCGGCAGCCCGGGGGTGCTGCACGGCAATCGCACGTATCTGCTGCAGGACGAAAACGGGCAGATCATCGAAACGCATTCGGTGTCGGCGGGGCTCGACTATCCGGGCGTCGGTCCGGAACACGCGTGGCTGAAGGACGCGGGACGCGCGGAATACGTCGGCATCACCGATGACGAAGCGCTCAAGGCCTTCCACGACTGCTGCCGGATCGAGGGCATCATCCCCGCGCTGGAATCGAGCCACGCGCTCGCCTATGGCGCGAAGCTCGCGAAGACGTTGCCGCGCGACAAGGTGTTGCTCGTCAATCTGTCCGGCCGGGGCGACAAGGACATGCATACGGTCGCCGAGCGATCGGGCATTCAGTTCTGAGCCTCAGATAGATGCGCAACGTCATCGACGAGCCGTTGTCCGTCGGCGCCCTGCAGGGCGCCGGCAGCGACATCCGCAACCGCGACTTCTTGGCCGATGCCGAGAATATTCCCGACGCGTCGATCGATCTGATCGTCGCAGATCCGCCTTATGGTCTGGGCAAGGACTACGGGAACGACTCGGACATGTTGTCCGGCGACGCTTTTCTCGAGTGGACTTATCGCTGGCTCGATCTCGCGATTCCGAAGCTCAAGCCGAGCGGTTCGCTGTATATCTTTTGCACCTGGCAGTATTCGCCCGAACTGTTCGTGTTCCTCAAGCGCCGCCTTTTGATGATCAACGAGATCGTCTGGGACCGTCGCGTGCCGAGCATGGGCGGAACGACGCGGAAATTCACGTCAGTGCACGACAACATCGGCTATTTCGCGGTATCGAAGGACTACTACTTCGATCTCGATCCGGTGCGCATCCCTTACGACGCAGAAACGAAAAAGGCGCGTTCGCGGAAGATTTTCGAAGGCAGCAAGTGGCTCGAACTGGGGTACAACCCGAAGGATGTCTGGTCCGTGTCGCGTCTGCATCGGCAGCACGCGGAGCGGGTGGATCATCCGACGCAAAAGCCGCTGGAAATCGTCGAGCGCATGGTGCTCGCGAGCTGTCCGCCGGGTGGGCGCGTGCTCGATCCGTTCATGGGCAGCGGCACGACGGCGGTCGCGTGCGCACGTCATGGCCGGCAATTCACGGGCTACGAGATCAACCCGGATTACTGCGCGATCGCCGAAAGCCGCATTGCCGAAGCGCGCGCTGCACGGCTCGAGCCGGCAGAGCCCGCCCGCGTTCGACGCAAGACACTCGTCGCGACCGGCACCGCCGCCCAAGCCGAATAGCGTCTTTTTCGCTGCTGATCGCGTCAAATGCATTCAAATGCGTCCGACGCCAACGAATACGACTAAGAGAAATCTCATGTCCCGCATCAAGAATACTTTTGCGGCGCTCGCCGCACAGGGCAAGAAAGGGCTGATCCCGTTCATCACTGCGGGCGACCCGAATCCGGAACAAACCGTCGAGTTCATGCACGCGCTGGCGAAGGGCGGCGCGGACGTCATCGAACTGGGCGTGCCGTTCTCCGATCCGATGGCCGACGGCCCCGTCATCCAGCGTTCGTCGGAGCGGGCGCTCGCGCGCGGCGTGACGCTCAAGCGCGTGCTCGCAGACGTCGCGCGTTTCCGCGAAACCGACGACAAAACGCCCGTCGTGCTGATGGGTTACGCGAATCCGATCGAGCGCATGGGCGCCGACGCGTTCGCGAAAGCTGCGAAGGAAGCGGGCGTCGACGGCGTACTGGTGGTCGATTACCCGCCGGAGGAAGCGGAGAGCTTCGGCACGTCGATGCGCGCCGCCGGCATCGATCCGATCTTCCTGCTCGCGCCGACATCGACGGACGAGCGCGTCGCGGCGGTCGGCAAGATCGCGAGCGGGTATGTCTACTACGTATCGCTGAAAGGCGTGACCGGCGCGGCAAATCTGGACGTTTCCAGCATCGCGAGTAAAATCCCGGCCATCAAGTCGCGTGTGCCCCTGCCGGTCGGTGTCGGTTTCGGCATTCGCGACGCCCAGACCGCGCGCGCCGTCGCCGATGTCGCGGACGCCGTCGTCATCGGCAGCCGCCTCGTGCAGCTGCTCGAAGACGCGAAGCCGGACACCGCGGCCGCGTCGCTGACGAGCTTCATCGCCGAAATTCGTCAGGCGCTCGACGCCGCACAGTAAAATACGCGCCGCCGCGGGCCGCCCGATTCGGGCGTGCGCCGCGCGGCAACCGATCAGTCAAGGAAAAACGATGAGCTGGCTCGACAAACTGCTGCCGCCGAAGATCAAGCAAACCGATCCCAAAAGCCGCAAGGGCATTCCCGAGGGCCTTTGGGTGAAGTGTCCGTCGTGCGAAGCGGTGCTGTATCGCAACGACGTCGAGGCGAATCTGCACGTATGCCCGAAGTGCAGCCATCACATGCGAATCGGCGCGCGCGAGCGGCTCGACCGCCTGCTCGACCCGGAAGGCCGCTATGAAATCGGCCAGGAAGTCGTCCCGGTCGACGCGCTGAAGTTCAAGGACAGCCGCAAGTATCCGGATCGCATCAAGGAAGCGATGGAAGATACGGACGAGACCGACGCCATGGTCGTCATGGGCGGCGCGATCCACACGATTCCGTGTGTCGTCGCGTGCTTCGAATTCTCGTTCATGGGCGGATCGATGGGCTCGGTGGTCGGCGAGCGCTTCGTGCGCGGCGCGCGCAACGCGCTGGAGCAGAACGTGCCGTTCATCTGCTTCACGGCCTCGGGCGGCGCGCGCATGCAGGAAAGCCTGCTTTCGCTCATGCAGATGGCCAAAACCACTGCGCTTCTGACCAAACTCGCGGACGCGAAGCTGCCGTTCATTTCCGTGCTGACCGACCCGACGATGGGCGGTGTGTCCGCATCGTTCGCGTTCCTGGGCGATGTCGTGATTGCCGAGCCGAAGGCGCTGATCGGCTTTGCCGGCCCGCGCGTGATCGAGCAGACCGTGCGCGAGAAGCTCCCGGAAGGTTTCCAGCGCGCCGAGTTCCTGCTGACGAAGGGCGCGGTCGACATGATCGTGGATCGCCGCAAGATGCGCGAAGAAATCGCCCAATTGATGGCGCTGATGACGCGGCAACCCGCCGATTCCGTCGCCTGACCCGAATGTACGTAGCGCCGCGCCGCGCGTGAACCCCGCGAGGTTCCGCGCGGCGCTTTTGTTTTTGCGATCTCGAAAATGAACACATTCCCGACTCTCGACGCCTGGCTCGCCCATCTGGAAGCGGCGCATCCGGTCGGCATCGACATGGGCCTCGCGCGCATCGGCAAGGTGAAGGATGCGCTTGGCCTGCGTTTCGACTGCCCGGTCATCACCGTCGGCGGCACGAACGGCAAGGGCTCGACCTGCGCGATCATCGAAACGATCTTGCTGCGCGCGGGGTATCGCGTCGGTTGCCATACGTCGCCGCATCTGCTGACGTTCAACGAGCGCGCGCGCATCGACGGCGCGGAGGCGAGCGACGCCGATCTGCTCGAACATTTCGCGGCCGTGGAAAAGGCGCGCGCCAGCCTGCCCGAGCCGGTTTCGCTGACGTACTTCGAGTTCACAACGCTTGCGATCCTGCATCTCTTCGCGTCGCGCAAGCTCGACGCGGTGATTCTCGAAGTCGGGCTCGGCGGGCGTCTCGACGCGGTGAATATCGTCGATACGGATTGTGCTGTGATCACGAGCATCGACATCGACCATACGGACTATCTCGGCGACACGCGTGAAAAAATTGGCTTCGAAAAAGCGGGCATATTCCGGACGGGCAAGCCGGCAGTGTGCGGAGATCCGTCGCCGCCGCAGACTCTCATCGAACATGCCGAGGCGATCGGCGCGGACCTGTGGCTCGTCGGACGCGATTTCCGCTACGAAGCCCAGCCGGGCAACGAGCGCCAGCAATGGAGTTATATCGGGCGCGAGCAGCGGCGCTCGGCGCTGGCCTATCCGGCGCTGCGCGGCGCGAATCAGCTCATCAACACGTCGGCGGCGCTGGCCGCGCTCGAAGCGCTGCGCGACCGTCTGCCGGTTTCGGCTCAGGACATTCGCCTTGGCCTGGCGAACGTCGAGTTGCCGGGGCGCTTCCAGGTGCTGCCGGGCAAGCCGCAAATCATTCTCGACGTTGCGCACAATCCGCACGCAGCCGCCGTGTTGTCGCAAAATCTCGGCAACATGGGCTATTTTCCGTACACTTACGCGGTGTTCGGCGCGATGGGCGACAAGGACATCGAAGGCGTCGTGAAGCAACTCAAGGGCGAGATCGATCACTGGAACGTGACCGCGCTGCCCACGCCGCGCGCCGCGTCGGCGGAGCAACTGGAACACGCATTGCGCGACGCTGGTGTCAACGACAGCGCCGACAGCAGCGTTTCTCGCTTTGAAACACCCGCGGCGGCTTTTCAAGATGCGTTAAGCCGGGCGTCTGAAAATGATAGAATTTTGGTTTTCGGCAGTTTCTACACGGTAGCCGGCGTCATGGCCTACCGTCGAATGCAGCATAACTAGCAGCATCATTGAGACGGTCGGCCGTCAGCACCAAGCGATACATGGGACTCTTTTCGTTCGGCAAGAAAGACGACTCCGGTCGCGACGCATATTCCGATTCATCGCGCGGCTCGCGTCACACCGTCCGCACGGAACGCCGCACGCGCAGATCCGAGCGCACCGACGCCGACGCGATGATGCTCGATCCCACCCTGCCCGAGAAGCAGCGCGCGCGCCGCAGGCTCGTCGGGGCGATCGCGCTGGTGCTCGCCGCCGTCATCGTCCTGCCGATGGTGCTCGATTCGCGTCCGAAGCCCGTCACCGACGACATTTCCATCGATATTCCCAACCGCCCGGCGCCCGCCGCGAAGCAGTCGCGCGACGCCAACGACGCCGACACGCAAGCCGGTGTCGCGCACGACGCGCCGTCGGGTGCGTCGGGCAGTGTTTCCGCCGGCGTGACGCAGCCGCAAGCCGCGGCACCTGCCGCGACGGCAAAGCCCGAGCCGAAGCCGGAAGCGAAGCCGGACGCGAAAGCCGAAGCCAAGCCGGAAGCGAAGCCGTCGAAGCCCGCAGCCGTGGCGAGCCAGAACGCGAAGCCGCAAGCGGCCGAGCCTTCCGAACAAGCCAACGCAAACACCGCAGCGAACGCCGCAGCAGGCGCGGCCAACACGCCGTCGTCGCCGGCGGGCAGCCGCTTCGTGCTGCAGATCGGCCAGTTCGACGACGAAACCGCAGCGCAGAATTGGGTCAACAAGTTGAAGTCCGCGGGTGTGCCCGCATATCTCGAACATCGCAAGCAGTCGGACGGCGCGACCAAGTCGCTGTTGCGCGCGGGGCCGTTCCCGGATCGCGCGTCGGCGCAGGCCGCGCTCGTGAAGGTGCGGCAGGCCGGCCTGGGCGGCGGCACCCGGGCATCGAACTAAGCCGGCTCGATGTTCACCGCTTTCGACTACGCCGTGATGGCCGTGATCGGCCTGTCCGCGCTGCGCGGCATGTGGCGCGGCCTGTTGGCCGAAGCGTTCGGTCTGGTCGGCTGGGTCGCCGCCATTCTGATCGCGGGACGGTTCGTCGGGCTCGTCGTGCCGTATATCCCGTCGACGTGGCCCGGCGGCGCGCTTACGCAGTGGCTCGTGGCGTTCGTGCTGGTGGTCGGGGCGGTGCTGCTCGTATCGAGCGTGCTGTCGGCGCTATTGACGCGCATCACGGAAGTCACCGGCCTGCGCGGCGTGGACCGCTCGTTGGGCTTGCTGTTCGGCCTCGTCAGAGGGGCTATATTGGTAGTTATTCTGGTCGCCCTGGCTGGCCTGACCGAACTGCCTCAGACAGATTTTTGGCGCAATGCGCTGCTGCGGCCGATGGCCGAGCAAGGCGTGCGCGAATTGAAACCGCTGCTCCCCGATACGCTCGCCGCGTATGTGCACGTCGCTCCCGAACCGGGCGGCCTGGCGCCCAACGCCGCACAATAGACGAACGGCCGGCTACACGAGGAACGCGCGACGGCTCGAAGACGCTTCGCCCCGGCCACGTCACGGCCAGTTTTTGAGAGAAGCGTCGAAGAGATCCGGGCAACGCCTTGTCTACCCGTTTCGACTCTTTGAAGGACCATGCCATGTGCGGCATCGTAGGTGTAGTTTCCCAAAGTCCCGTCAATCAGCTGATCTATGACAGCTTGCTCCTGCTCCAGCATCGCGGACAGGACGCGGCGGGCATCGCCACGGCGAACGGCAATAACTTCCACATGCACAAAGCCAACGGCATGGTGCGCGACGTGTTCCGCACGCGCAACATGCGCAGTCTGCCGGGCAACGTCGGCATCGGCCAGGTGCGGTATCCGACCGCCGGGTCCGCATCGAGCGAGGAAGAAGCGCAACCGTTCTACGTGAATGCGCCGTTCGGCATCATCCTCGCGCATAACGGCAATCTGACGAACTGGATGCAGCTGAAGGACGAGATGTTCCGCATCGACCGCCGGCACATCAACACCGCATCCGACACCGAAGTGCTGCTCAACGTCTTCGCGCACGAACTGCAGCTCGCGAGCTCGGGCCTGCAACTCGATGCGACCGCGCTGTGGAAAGCCGTCGCGGGCGTGCATCGCCGTGTGAAGGGCTCGTACGCGATCGTCTCGCTGATCGCGGGCTACGGTCTCGTCGCGTTCCGCGATCCGTTCGGCATTCGTCCGCTTGTGCTCGGCAAGCTCGAAACGTCGACGGGCGTCGAGTGGATGGTCGCGTCGGAATCGGTGGCGATCGAAGGCATCGGCTTCGAATTCGTGCGCGATGTCGAACCGGGCGAAGC
This sequence comes from Caballeronia sp. ATUFL_F1_KS4A, assembly GCF_023630905.1. Lineage (NCBI taxonomy): Bacteria > Pseudomonadati > Pseudomonadota > Betaproteobacteria > Burkholderiales > Burkholderiaceae > Caballeronia > Caballeronia sp. ATUFL_F1_KS4A. The sequence continues at coordinate 18,775 of NZ_JALQEB010000025.1, forward strand.
GATTTTCATCGACGCGGAAGGCAATCTGCACAGCCACCAATGCGCCGAGAAGCCCGAGCTCAATCCGTGCATTTTCGAGCTCGTGTATCTCGCGCGTCCGGATTCGTGCCTCGACGGCGTGCCGGTCTACAACGCGCGTCTGCGCATGGGCGATTACCTCGCCGAGAAAATCAAGCGCGTGCTGCCGGATGTGCCGATCGACGTCGTCATGCCGATTCCCGACTCGTCGCGCCCCGCCGCGATGCAGGTCGCCGCGAAGCTCGGCGTGGAGTATCGCGAAGGCTTCTTCAAGAACCGCTACGTGGGCCGCACCTTCATCATGCCGGGTCAGGCGGTGCGCAAGAAATCGGTGCGTCAGAAGCTCAACGCGATGGGCATCGAGTTCAAAGGCAAGAACGTGCTGATCGTCGACGATTCCATCGTGCGCGGCACGACCTCGCATGAAATCGTGCAGATGGCCCGCGATGCCGGCGCGAACAAAGTGATCTTCGCGTCCGCCGCGCCGCCGGTGAAGTTCCCGAACGTGTACGGCATCGACATGCCGACGCGCGGCGAACTCGTTGCGCACGGCCGCAGCGATGAGGAAGTCGCACGCATGATCGGCGCGGATTATCTCGTCTATCAGGACGTGGAAGACCTGAAGAACGCGATCCGCGACATCAATCCGGCGTTGAAGGAATTCGAAGCGTCGTGCTTCGACGGCAACTACATCACTGGCGACGTGACGACCGATTATCTCGATCGCATCGAGTCCGCACGTCTTGCGCCGCAATCGCAGTCGGATCGCGATGCTGCGAGCGACGCGCAAGAGGGCGGCATGGCGCGCTCACAGTTGCATTTGCAACTATCGGTCGAGTAAGTTTTCGGCGCTTCGAACGAGCCCGCTTCGTCTGCAAGGACCAAGCGGGCTTTTTTGCGTCTCGAGCCTTCGAGCTTCTGCTTTTCGAGCGCGGCGGAAGCGGCCAAGCGCTTGCGTGGGTGCTGTTGAATGGCATGGAGACGCTCGGGTTGCGCGTCGAGAAGCAATCGGCGAATGCGCTCGAAATCGCGCGCTATCACGCATCCGTCATACGCGCCGGTCTGTCGCGTGAATCGGATGAACCGCCGTTGCGCCATTGCCCCGGCGAGATGCCGAAGCGTTTCGAGAACGCATGCGTGAACGCGCTTTGATCGGCGAAACCGACATCGAGCGCGATATCGGTGAGCGACGCGCGCGAGTCGGCGAGCAACGTCAACGCGGTGTCGAGCCGCAGCCGATGCAGATAGCGATGCGGCGTCTCGCCGAACGCTTCGTTGAAGAGCTGATGAAAGCGCCGCATGCCGAAGCCGCAATGCGCGGCGAGATCGGCGATACGCAGCGGCGCCGATAGTTGCGAACGCAACCATCGGTCGATGCGCGCGAAATCGAGGCCGCGCATCGCGTCGATGGAATCGTCGGTGTCGTGCATCAGCGCGCCGCACAGATGCGCAGCCGCTTGCCATGCGAAGCGGTCCGCGAGATGCGCATCCGCGAGATGCGCGCGACGGGCGACATCGGCGACGGCTTGCGTGATGCGCGGATCGATGACGATCGCGCGCGCCCGTTCGAAGTAGCGCTCGGGCACCGCGACGGACGTGGCGGGCAGATCGAGCACGAGCTGGCGATTGTCGCCCTCGGCCCAGTAATCGTGGCGCGCGCCCGCCGGGATGATCCACGCACCCCTGCAATCGATGCGTGCGCCGTTGCCGTCGACGGCCATCTCCATCGACCCGTCGAGGCCGAGCACGATCTGATGAAAGTCGTGCACGTCCGACGCCTGCGCCGCCTCATAGCGGCGCAACGACACGGCAGGACGATGAAGCGGCGCGCTCATGCGGAAAACGCTCAGACGTCGAGCAGTTCCACTTCGAACACGAGCGTGGCGTTGGGCGGAATCACGCCGCCCGCGCCGCGCGCGCCGTAGCCGAGTTGCGGCGGAATCGTGAGACGGCGCACGCCGCCCACTTTCATGCCCTGCACGCCTTCGTCCCAGCCCTTGATGACCATGCCGCCGCCCAGCACGAAGGCGAAGGGGTCGTTGCGGTCCTTGCTCGAATCGAACTTCTGGCCGTCCGTGAGCCAGCCCGTGTAGTGCACGCTGACGGTCTTGCCGGCGACGGCTTCAGTGCCTTCGCCAACGGTGACGTCTTCGTATTTGAGACCGGAATCGGTCGTGACAGTCGACATGGTTGCTCCCTGGTTGCCCGGTCATCGGCGATGGATGAACCGGTGGTCGAAACCGACATTGTAGAACGTCGCAGGGAAGCGGGCGGCGCCCGGAAGCGCCGCGTCGATTACAGATGACGGCTGTGCGGCCCGAAGCGCGAACCGATGCGTGTGCCGATTTCCGGCCTTACGTGCCGGCCGATCGCGGTGCCGATCGACGCGCCGTCTTGCGAATCATGCATCGCGGCGGCGGCGGCCTGATCGCCGATCTGCTGCCTTGCGATCTTCAACGCGCGCACGCGGACATAGGCCATCGCGACGAGCGTCCACGGCGCGAGATAGGCGAACTCGGGCACGGACACCATCATCATCGTCCAGGTCGCGGCGCAGCACTGGCGCAACGCCATGCCGCGCGGATCCCAGTCGAGCTTGAACGCGGGGTACAGCATCAACGCGCTGATGAAGACCGTGCCGATGATGCCGGTATTGACGAGCAGCGTCGAGAAGAGATCGGTCGAGCGCACATAGCCGAAGCCGATGCCGAAGAGCTTATTGAGCGGCGCGAGATCGAGCCACAGTTGCATCGAGTGAAGGAACAGCAGACTGCGGTCGGAGCCCGACTCGGTCTTCGCTTCGAGCTTGTCGGTCACCATCTGCTTGAAGAGCTCGGCGATGTAATCCTGCAGCAGATACCCGATCACGCACAGCACGAAAAGTCCGATCAGCGCCTTCACCGGGTTGATGCCGAGCTTGCGCACGCGGATCAGCGAATACACCGCATAGCCGATCAGCACCGTCGACGAAGTGGTCATCAGAAGCGACAGTCCGATCACCCACACCGGCCAGCGCACGCGCGACGTCGCGTTGAAGTAGACCCAGAACGGGAAGATGGACATGGCGTACATCGACGGCTCGCCTGTCAGCGCTTTCAAGCGCTGGATCGGAAAGCCTTTGATGTCGATCTGCTGGAAAGAACTTCCGTTCACCGTGCCGTCCGAACGCACGATGCCCTTGCCGAACTGATCGCCGAATGCGCGGTTCGAGATGAAGTCGCCCGGCTGTCCCGTCGCGATGAAGTACGCCACTTCGTAAATGCCGTAAATCGCGAGCAGCGTGACGGCCGCGAGAATCCACTGGTCCCAGGTCGGCTTGTAATAGTGGTACACATACGCCGCATAGAGCACGACCGCCGCCACGTAAAGCGACTGCGTGAACATGCTCTTGCGCATGATGAACGTGAGGGGATCGGTGTCGTCGACGAGCGAGATCTTGCTGAAGTCGGGATCGAAGGGCGCCATGACGTCCGCGAGCTGGGAGGTGCAGACCATCAGCAGCCAGACCGCGATCGCCGCGATCACGAAGTGCATCCAGTTCTTGCGCGCGCGCCCGCCGAACAGCAGCACGAGCGGCACGGACAGGAAGCACATCAGATAGCCGATCGTCGTGCCCTGAATCGATGGCATGACGAGAAACGACGTCACCGGCATCGCGAAGGCCCAGATTCGGTAGTAGAGGTCGGTCAGCGACGCTTTATCTTTCATCATCGAAGGGTAGGATGCGCCCGCTTCATGACGGGCTGTCGTTCGTTATCGGGAGCAAAACGCCTGCCGGATGAATCGTCGGCACGCTCACACTCTGGGCCGGAACGTCGCCAGGAGCGCGAGCAGGATCACGAGCGCGGAACGCAGCGACACGAGCGGCGCGCGCCGGATGACGACCGGTTCTTGCACGGGCGGCGGCAACTGCCGCTCGGGTCGCGCCTTTCGCACGCGATGAAAATCGCAATGCGGACACACGCTCAACGTCGCGCCCACTTGCCTGCGGCAACGCGGGCAGTGCACGAGCCGATGCCCGAATGAAAAATGTCCGCTCATATGCGTCTCTCTCATCGACCCGGTTGACGACGTGCTTACATCGAAAGTCCGTGCAGATTCCACCGTTACAACGTGAAGCGCCGCGTGACAGGCACGCGGCGCGATGCTTCATCCGCTGCGCTCGATTATGCGCCGCGGTTAGGTCATCGACTTGAACGTGCTCGTATATGCCGCCGCGTAACCATAACTGCGGCGATTGCTCGGGCGTCGCGGAATCGCGTTGAAGACCGAGCCGACGAGCCTGCCGCCCGAACGCTGCACCTTCTTCACGGTTTCCTCGATCTCTTCCTCGCTCTGGATGCCGGAGCGCAGCACGAGCACGGTCGAACCCGCATCGCTCGCCACGATCGCCGCGTCGGTAACGACGAGGAACGGCGGCGTATCGACGATCACGAGGTCGAACTGATCGCTCATGCGCGCGAGCATGTTGCGGAAGCCCGGCATCATCAAAAGTTCGGAAGGATTCTCCGGATAGCCGCCGCACGACATGAACGACAGTCCCGGCACGCCGACATAACGGATCGCATCGCCGAGCGCGAGTTCGCCCTTCAGCACTTCCGAGAGACCGCCCGGATTCGACTGCTTGAAGAACGATGCGATGTGGCCGCGCCGCATGTCGCCGTCGATCAGCAGCACGCGCAGGCCGATTTCCGCGAGCAGCACCGAAAGATTCGCCGCGACGAAGCTCTTGCCCGCGGACGGAATCGGGCCCGTCAGCATCACGATATTGTTCGGCGCATTGGCGAGATCGCGATACAGCTCGGTACGCACCGCACGCAGCGCCTCGACGGCCGGATCGTGCGGGAAGCGCGTCGCCAGCACGCGGGCGTCGCGGTCCGTGTCGGCGACGTGCGGCATCGCGAACGCGTCGTGCTCTGGCAGATGAATATGCGGCAACGCCTTCGGCGCGCCGCCGTCCTGCGCGCCGGAGTAGGTGAGCGGCGCGTGCTCCACGGGCGATACCGCAATCTCGTGATCGAGCATCGCCTGCTGACGGCTATACAGCACTTCGCCCAGTACCGGCACCGAAAGACGGCGCTCGACGAACATCGGATCGGTCACACCGATCATCGCGTGGCGGCGCAGGAAGATGAAGAACGTGCCGATGAAAAAGCCGAGACCCGTGCCCGCGGCGATCACGAGCGCCTTGTTCGGTTTCACCGGACGATACGGACGCAGCGCGTTATCGACGATATGCGCGCCGCCGCTCGTGCTTGCGCGGCGCACGGACAGCTCTTGCGCCTTGTTCACCATCCCCATGTAGATGGTTTCGGCCACGCGCGCATCGCGCGTGAGCGTCGCGTTCTGGCGCTCGGACGAGGGCATGCTGTCGAAGCGCTGCTGAATCTGCTTGTTCGATGCTTCGAGCTCCGCGATCTGCTGATCGAGATTGACGACTTGCGGGCTGGTGGGCTGGAAACGCTGCAAGAGTTGCGTGCGTTGCAGCTTGAGCGTCGCGAGTTGCTGCATCGACGTGATGCTGCCTTGCAGATAGGCCTGCGCTTCGTTGAGCGGCGTCACCGATTGCGACTTCGAACGGAACGCGCTCAAGTTGCTTTCCGCGCGACGCAGATCGCTTTCGAGGCGCGGCAATTCTCCGCGAATGAATTCGAGCGTCTTCGTGTCGTTGGCCTGACGCGCGTGCACGGCTGCCGTCAGATACGCCTGGCCGAGCGCATTCGCGACATCGGCGGTCAGCGCGGGATCATCCGCGTTGAACGTGATCTGCACGACGCCCGTGTCTTTCGCGGACTCGGCGACCTTCATCGTCTTCTTCATCATCGCGATCGCGTCGAGCGTGTTGAGGCGCGTCACGTCGAAGTGCACGCCCGGATGACCGAGCGCGCTATTGACGAGAATGGACACGCCGTTCGCCGATGCCGGACGACCGATCGTGCCACGCACGAGCACCGCGCCGTCGGGGTCGCGGAGTTCGTACTGGTTGTTGTCGAGCAGAACGAAGTCGAGCTTCTGGTCTTCGAGCGAAGGCGGCACATCGAGGCGGCCGATCTGCAGCGACTCGCCGCCCCATCCGTACGAATCCATGCCGAACCATGCCGGGGAGAGATGTCCCTTCTTCGCGAACAACGAAGCGATCTGACCGAGCACCGGGAACGTGTCCGGCTTGACCTTGATGTCGAAGTGGAACTGTTTCACGACCGGTTCGAGCACGGAGCGGCTCTGCATCACGGAGATTTCCGCGGGCGCGAGCTGCGTGGCCGTGGGTTGAGCCTGCTGCATCTGCGCCTGGTTTTGCGGCGCGATGCCGAGCGCGTTCGGATCAGGTGGATCGACCCGCACCACGACATCCGACGAATAGATGGGCGTGGCAAGAAACGCATAGGCGGTCGCGAGCGCGGCCGTGATCCCGATGAACAGGAACAGCATGCCAAGGTGATCGCGCAGGAGCCTGAGCATGTCGCCCGCGGTGAATTCGCCGTCGTCCTTGCCAGGGCGCGAGGATCCGGAGTTGACATAGAGGGTGTTCAATGGCGCGTCCTCAGTTCGATAAGTCGATAAGTTGAGCGTTGTTTCCCGGGCCGAGAAAAAACAGAAAGCCCGCGCGACATGTCCGCGGTACGTCTTACGTGTTATTTGATCCGGCGCAGGGCCGTCGGAACTTCCAGACAGACTAAAGACGCGAAAGGCTCTTAAAAGCGGGCGAAGCGCGCGATGCTTCGAGTTCGCGTGACGAAGCGCGTTGGCTCGTCGGAGTGCGATATTCCTTGGAAGCACACTCCGTGCCTCGGAACCGCGTCTCGGGATTCGGCGGATGAAACTCGCGAAGCCCTACGAATCGCTTGCTGTAAAACGATACGTTGAGTCCGGAAAAAACGGTGCTGAGTCTATCTTCCGGACACAAACTGCATGCGTCTGTTATGTAGCGAACGTTGCGGGCGTTATAAGCGTGGGGTCGCCGGTTGCGCAAGCCCATTTTCACGCGATAATCGCAAGTTCCGCCCATACTTCATTCGTAACACGAATAGATTGCGGTTTCATGGCATCGGATTGGCCTTGATGAAGTCGCGCACCGTATTGAAGCGCGATTTGCGCGTTTTACCGTCATCGTGGATCACGCCGTAGTTGCCATCGCCGCCAAAGCGCTGATCGTCGTATAGCTCGTACAACGTCACGTTCTGGATGTTGTAGGTCTTCGCGAGCGACACGAATCCCTTCAATGCGTCCTTGCCGATGAGATAGCCCCCCGGGTCCGCGTGCGTGGGCCGCACGCCGTACTCGGTGATCCAGATCGGCTTGCCATAACTGTCGCGCAGGCGTTCGAGCACGTTGACCTTCTTGTCGCCCGCCGCCGTGATCGAACCCATGTTGGAATACCAATGCCATGCAGTGATATCCCACTGCGGAATCGGATGGCCGCGCGAGCCGTCGGGCTGCGTGCCCGCATACAGCATGTCCGTGAAGCCGTAATGCAGCCAGCTGAACGATGTCAGCAGGATCTTCGCGTCGGGATTCGTCTCACGTATGCCTTTGATCAGACCGAGGATCGAGCCGCGCGCTTTCATGAACATCGCGTTGTCGTAGTCCTGCGGATGCTCGCCGCTGCGATCCGAGCCGAGTATCGACCAGTTGTCGTATTCGTTGCCGACCTGGTAGTACGTTACGAGTCCCTTCAGCACGCTTCCCGCCGTCTTGCCGAGCGCATAGCCGCGCTCGAAAGTTTCCTGCTCGTTCGCGCGCTTTTCCGGCTCGAAGGGCGTGACGAGCGCGAGTACGCCGATGCATTGCTTCGCCGCCGCGCGCGCGAAATCCGCCACCATATGCGCGCTTCGTTCACTCGATACATCCTGCGCATACATCGTGACGCCGAGATCGCGGAGCTGTGAAATCTGCAAGTCGTAATCGCTCGTGCCGTAGGCGCCGTGATGTTCCAGATGTCCCGCGATGCCGTAGAACACACCCGTCGATCCGTTTCCGCACGCGATCCTGGGCGTCGCGCTGCTCGCGGCGTCCGCCTTGTGCGTTGCCGAGTGCTTGCTGGAATAGGCGTCGGACGTGCCGCTGCGCGCATAGATCAGAACGGATGCGCAGCACAGCGCACCGAAGAGCGAGACGGCAGCCACCAGAGTTCGCATCGACATTCGGCCCTCATGTAAGCGCGCGCCGTGCTTCGGCGGGCGCGTGGGAATGATGTGACGTCGTTGCCATCATGGCTTGTCGATGAACTGCATCAGCAAGCGGGCGCTTTCCGTCCACCGGAAGCGCTCGGCATGCGCGAGGCCGCGACGTCTCAGGTCTTCGCTCAGTTCAGGCGAATCCAGCAGCTCGCGCAACTTGTTCGAAATGTCTTCGACCGAGTACGGGTCGCAATAGATCGATGCATCGCCGCACGTTTCCGGCAATGCGGCCGCGCGTCCGACGAGTGTCGGGCAACCGTTGCGCATGGCTTCGAGCGGCGGAATGCCAAAGCCTTCGTAGATTGAAGGATAGAGGAAGCACGCCGCATTCTGGTAGAGCGCCCGCAGTTTTTCGTCGCTGACATAGCCCGCCTGCTTGATGTTCGGCGCGCTCGACAGATCGTGCGCCTTGCCGAAGATCGCGGCGTTCTTCATGCCGACGATCACGAGATCGATCGACGGATCGCTCAGACGCATGAACGCCTCGACGAGGCGCTTGAAGTTCTTCGTCGGATTCATGCTGCTCACGGCGAGCACGTAACGCCGCTTCGTGAGCTTGAGCTCGTCGATCACCGAAAGATCGGGCGTGATGTGATCGAGGTGATCGGCCGCGAGCGGCACCACGCCGATACGCTCCGCCGGCACGCCGACATGATGCGCGAGCCGGTCGCGCGAGAACTTCGAATTCGTCAGCACGCAGCTCGACGTGCGCGCGAGAATCCAGAACATCACGTGATACCAGGTGCGAAACTTCCACGAAAAATGCGCGGGCGTATCGAACACCGCGGCATCGTGCATGTAGATGATCTGGTTCGGGCGGAAGATGGAACCCGAGTTCGAAAGATTCACGATACGCGAGCGCCCCGCGAAGAGCGGCAGGACGATCTGCTCCCAGAAGACGCCCTTGCCGAAGCCGAGCTTGACGGTCTGAACGCCTTGCACGGGATCGAGTCCGTCCTGCGGCGGCACCGCGAGCGTCACATGCGAGCCTTGCGGCAACTTTCCTAGCGCGGCGACGAGTTCGCGCGCGACGCGTTGCACGCCGGTGGTCTTCTGGCTCGTGAAGCGGCCGTTATAGACGAGCTTGTTCGTGGCGATTGTCGTATCCATGTGCAGGGCGTCAGAACTGTGAATCGGAGCTGGTTTCATACGATGCAACCTCGTTCGCGCCGAGCGGCTCGCGCGTGGGCTTGTCGGAGCCGAACTCGTACATCGAAAGCCATTGACGGAAGATCGCGTCCATCGAGAAGCGCTTGCTTGCGGATGCTCTCGCTGCGGCCCCCATGCGTGCGCGCAACGACGGGTCATCGCGCAACATCGCGATGTACTTCGCCATATCCTCCATGTTCGATGCAACGAAGCCGGTCACGCCGTGCTGCACGACATCGCGATTGCCGACCACATCGGTGACGACGGCGGGAATGCCCGCGACCTGCGCCTCGATGAGTGCGATAGGCATGCCTTCCCACCGCGACGTCTGCACATAGATATCGAGCCCAGCCGTGAGTTCGAGCGCCCGATCGCGCGTGACCCAGCCGCTGCACGCGACGGCATCCTTGGGCGTGCCGGCGGGCAATTCGGTTTCGTTGCCGCCGATCCACAGGAAGCGCACCGAAGGGTTGGACAACTCGCTCGCGAGCTTCACGAACGCTTCATGGTTCTTTTGAAACATCGCACGGCCGCTCATGCCGATGACGATGCCGCCCGCGTTCGTGTCGACGCGCGGCGGAATCTCCGGAACGTTCACGCCGTTTTCGATCATGCGGGCACGTCGCGCATGCATCTTCGTTTCGATCTCCGAGAGCTCGCTTTTCGAACACGCGACGATGGTGCCGCCGAGCTTCGCGGCGATGCGCTCGAAGCTCAGATAAGCAAACTGCTTCGCGGGCGACACGTCGCGGCGCAGGAACGCGAGACCGTGCGGCGAATAGAACACGCGTGCGCGCGGCGCGGCGATGCGCGCGGCCGCGCGTCCGAGAACGCCCGCCTTCGACGAATGCAGATGGATCACCGATGGATCGCACTCCTTCAACTTGCGGACGAGGCTCCAGAGACTCGTCAGGTCATTCTTCACGCTCACTTCGCGGAACATGCTGACGTAGGTTAGCTTTACTGCCGGATGAAAGAGCTTGGCGAAATTATTGGGTGTTTCTTGCCGGATCGAATGAAGGATCGTTACGCCGACGCCAGCGGCCGCCGCGCGATTGGAAAGCTGCGTCAGCATGGACAGTACACCGCCGCCGAAGGCTTCGGTGATATGGACGATCTCTTTCATATTCAACTCTTCGAATGGCGTTGCGCCGAGCGCCCGCGGCGATACGCAATGAGAAGGAATGGTCTAGTCGTTATGGAAAATGACGTGACACGTTCACGCAGGGCGAACGCATCCGAAGCGGCGGTTTATGGCCACTTCGAGGAACGCGTCAAAAAGCCGGGATATGCGTGGCGAGTACTAATCGCACGATTTGAATACGCGTCCGAAAAGCACACACGAGATCCGGCATAGCATTACTCGTTCCTTGCGCACGGGGATGCCAAGAGCCCCGTCAAGCCTGATGACAAGCCTGGATTTACCTGCCGCAAGCTCCCGGACCAATCAGCTTTGGTCGGATGGGCGCCCCGATGTCGGTCTTTTTTGGAAACATCGTGAAGTCAGCGAAATCTTGCTGACAAATACGGAAAATAAAGCTTATTTGGCGGCCGCAGCATTCTGCTGAGCTATCGCCGTCTCGCAAATCTGCAGAAGGATCTGCAGATCCTTGAGCGGTACCGCGACCGACTGCATGCGCAGGCTCTCGGCCTGATCGGCCAGCCTTTGTACATGCTCGACCGACATTTCTTCTGTTTCCATTCTGCAGGCTCTCTTAATTAAATGCTGCTCATACCATTAAGATAACGACTCGACCTGCATAGGTCGGTTCGTTGACTCACATACTTAAATGCAACTTTGGAGTAGAGCGCAAGTCGAAATCATCCGCTGCGCTCTTCGGGTGCAAAACAAAGCTTTGTTAAAGCGTGTGATTCGATAAATGCGTTACCAATTAGAATCACTTGTTACTGTTTTTAACACGCCAGTTTCACATTTATGGAAAAGCGAATATGCAGCCTGGGAAAGCTTATTAGCTACGACGTATTTCCCCATAGGGTTCACGTCGTTTCAGACCCGGCACTTCCTCCCGCGATCGGGCGCCGACGCTTGAGCAACGGCACGCCTTGCAGATGCAGCGTGAAGGCCATGGCCGCAGCAACCAGCGTCTCGACGATCAGCACCGTAGCCGCCGCGCCTTGCTCGCCGAAGAGCTTCGCCAGCACGGCAAGCAAGCTGAAATTCAGTACCGCGGAGGCCATCAGCACGCGGCTGAACTGTGCCTTCATGCCGAGCGGCAGCATCGTCTGAACACCGAACAGATCCGTCAGGCCGACCATCAACGGCACGAATGCCATCCAGCGCAACACCTCTACGGTAGGCAAGAACTTCGGCCCATACAAGAGTTTTACTGCAAGCGGCGCGCCGAAGAAGATGCACACCGAGATCAGCGACACGATCAGGCCTTGCACGACGAACATCTTGCGCAGGAATGCAAACGCATCATCCTTTGCGTGATGCATGAGAAAGCTCACGCGCGGATAGGCCGCGGTCTTGAGCGGCTGAAGCATGTTCAACGCGGCACGGATCAGCTTGTCGGCCGCGGCGAAATAACCTGCTGCAACATTACCCGAAATAAATGTCAGGAGCACGATGTTGCTCGATGCATAGATGTCGACGATCGACGTCGCCATGAATACGCTCCATCCGTCCTTCAGACGAACGACGATGGTACGGAGCGACACGCGCACGAAGTCGAGCTCGCGCCGCAGATAAAGGTACGTGCAAATCGCGATGCCCGACAGCAGCGGCACCAGAGCATTGACGGCCATCGCCTTATGGACGTCGTCATGCTCGCGCACGAAGAGATACATCGCAGGAATGCTGAGGGCACGTCCGATGAATACGAACAGGCTCAACATGCCGAGATCTTCGATGCCCTGAAAGTACCACGTCGGAATTAACATTGCACCGACTGCCTGACCATAGCCGATGAGAAGCAACTCGCGGTTCTCTTGCAGATAAGGTACGACCGACGTCAGCGCGATGACAACGAAGAAGCCAGCCAATGCAAGCGCGGCCTGCGTGACGATGGTTTCCCAGAACAGCTTCGAGCGCATTTCGCGGCTCTGACGATTGATCGAGATCTTCGGCGTCGCGGTCAGCGAAAAGCTGTAATTGGTGATTGAGATGAAGTATGCGGTGAAGGCGAGGCCGAACGAAAGGCGTCCGTATTCGCTGGGGCCGAGGACGCGCGCGAGCCATGGCAGCGTCAGCAACGGTGCGAGGTATGTGGATACCTGCAGCGTCATCAATATCGTGAAGTTCTTTCGAAATGAAGCCATTGAACGGTTTTTCCCCGGCTTTAGCGCAGCTTGATCTTATGACTATGACGCAGGGCTACGAACCCTGCATGCTCGCCCGTTACGGGCGGGCCATTGCGTGACAACGCATGAAGCGATTAGTTTCGCTCGTACGTATTGCCGTCAATGCGGCGCGGGCCAAAGAGGTCTGCGCACTTGTGCCTTGGCCTGGCATCAAGCGCGCTGAAGTTGAACGAAATGCGCCGGTTCCGGACCGTCGTACACTTCCGGAGAGTGCGCTGTCTGTGCGACAGAAGCTATTTAACAAGGAAAACCCGTATTTGTCAGTGGGTTTGCACACGTAACACGATGATCGGATGCGATCGTTCGATTGAAATTTCCGCGAAGTGCTGGTAGGCGAAAGGCGCGTCAACCGCGAGGCCTTCCCTTCCGACACATGACGTGTCGCAATAGTTCGCCGATAGCATCTTGTGCGAGCGTCGAATGAAAATGCATGCGCATGATGCCGAATCGGTCGTGCACGCGAATTGCTGCGAGCGGCGCAGCGGAGCGCGTTGCGCACCGCTGCCGCAGGCGTGGTAGGCGCTCACATATAATGACTTGCAAGGTTTCTCGCGCGTCCTCGTTCGTCAGGCCAATACGCGCACTGCTACTACGCATCCAGCTTCCGCGACATCAACCGCAACACCGATACACCAAGGATCCACAACCGTGACAACGTCTTTTTCCAGTACGGTCGAACCCGAAGGCGACAAGTCCTTCGATGCGGCCGTCGCAGGAAACGACGGCGTGCTGGTGCTCGACGCCGCCCAGCGATGCCTCTCCGCCGACTCCGTTCTCGCTCATCTCTTCGATCTTGATCCCGCCGCGCTGAACGGCCGCGCACTCGCCGAGACGCCGTTGCCGCGGCCGCTCACTGCGGTGCTCGCCGAGGCTGCCGATGCCGCGCTCGCAGGCAACGGCACGCGTCGCGCGCATGTGAGCTTCGGCGAAGACGACGCGCGGCGCGCCTTCTCGATCATCGCGCTGCCGGGCCCGGATTGCGTGACGCTGATCGTATCGCCGGCGAACGCGCCGGACGGCGAGCCCAGCGCAAAGGATCGCATCGCGCATCTGCGAGCCGAGGCTGCGCTTTTCATGCGCGATCATGTGCTGTCGGTCGTATCGCACGATTTGCGCGGCCCGCTCAACGCAATTCATAGCTGGGGTTATGTGCTGGAGCGCAAGGTCGACGCCAACGATGCCGCCGCGCAGCGCGCGCTCGCGGGCATTCGCTCGGGCGTCGAGCAACAGGTGAAGCTCATCGAGCAATCGGTCGATACGACGCGCGCCGAGACCAAGGCGCTACAGGTCGCGCTCGCGCCGGTCGCGTTGCGACCACTTCTGGAAAAGAGCGCGGCGCTCGCGCGTGCCGGCGTCGCGCGCGCGCGTGACGTGACGATCGACATCGATTCGCCGCTCGCGGAAGAACAAGTCGAAGGCGATGGCGAACGTCTGTTGCAGACGCTCTGGCTCATGCTCGCGTTCGCCGCCGAAGCGAGTCCCGCGGGCGCGACGGTGCGTGTGTCGAGCAACGTCGAGGGCAGCATGTGGCGCACGGACGTGCAATTCACGGCATCGGCACAGGCGCTCAGCGATACGGCCTCGCCGCACGTGCTCGAAGCGTTCGCGCGGCGTCAGGCGCTCGAGCCGCGCGAAGGCGGACGCATCGCATGGGGCCTCGCATTGTGCAAGCGCGTGTCGGAGGCGCATGGCGGCGCGTTCGAGCACAGCGATATCGCCGACAACGCCGAAGTGACGTTATCGGTGCGCGTGCCGGTCGCGGGCATGTAATTGACTTTCGATCAGCTGTCACCCATATACTGACGCTTTCCACTTTCGAAGAGAGTTGCTTTGGCTCAGGTTGTCGCGCTGATCGGCGCATTGTTGCTCGTCGCGTTGAATGGTTTCTTCGTCGCGGCGGAGTTCGGGCTCGTCAAGCTGCGGGCCACGCGCGTCAAGGCGTTGGCACGCACCAATGGCTTGCCTGGCCGACTGCTCGCAAAGGTGCACGGGCAGCTCGACGCTTATCTTTCCGCATGTCAGCTCGGCATCACGCTGGCATCGCTCGGACTCGGCTGGATCGGTGAGCCCGCGTTCGCGGCGCTGCTTCATCCGCTCTTTGCACTGCTCGGCGTCGAGTCGGAGAAGCTGATCGACTCGATCTCGCTCTTCTTCGCGTTCTCCGTCATTTCGTTCCTGCATATCGTCGTTGGCGAACTGGCGCCGAAGTCGTGGGCCATCCGTCGCGCGGAACAGGTCGGCCTGTGGCTCGCCACGCCGCTATATGGCTTTTACTGGCTGATGTATCCGTTCATCTGGGTGCTGAATACGAGCGCGAACTTCGTGCTGCGTCTTTTCGGCATTTCGGCCGAACATGGTCACGACGCGCATTACTCCACGGACGAGCTCAAGCTGATCCTGCGCGGGCGCCGTCATGGCGGCGGCTCCTCGTATAACGAGGACGAGTGGAATACGATCGCGCATTCGCTCGATTTTAGCCGCATGACGGTGTCGGATCTGATGCGTCCGGCGCACGAGCTGGTCGGCTTGCGCAATGATCTGCCGATGCGCGACAACCTCGCCGTGATCGCGCGGCATCGTTTCTCGCGCTATCCGCTTTTCGCCGATGCGTCGGGCGAGCGCGTGATCGGCATGATCCATCTGAAGGACCTTCTGCTTTCAGGCGATGGCGGCGCGCGTGGCATCCACTTCAACTTTTCGAAGGATGCGGTCGGGAAGATCGACAAGCTTTCGCGTCATGTGCGGCCGGTGCAGTACGTGGCGCCGAATCTGTCGGCGCTTGAATTGTTTCGGCGCTTTCGCAAGGGCGCGCCGCATCTGGCGATCGTTGGGCGCAAGGGCGCGAAGCCAATCGGTTTCATCACGCTCGATAACCTGCTTGGCGCGCTCGTGGGGCAGATTCACGACGAGTTTCGTCAGGGCGATGCCGATTGGTCGCGCATGGATGACGGCACGTTAATGGGCAAGGGCAGCTTGCCGGTTGTTTCGCTCGAGCGCGCGTTGGGGATTGATATCGATGAAGGACGCGCGGAGTCGGTTGGCGGGCTCGTAATCAATGCTTTGGGCGATTTGCCCAGTGAAGGGCAGCGGGTGGAGTTCGATCGGTTCGATATCGTCGTGAAGAAGATGAAGGGGCCGAGGATTGTGCTGGTTCGGGTGTATCCGCGGGAGGAGGCGCTTGAGGAAGCGGAATGACCTTTTTGGGTTTTTCTTCGCTTTCGCTAGTGATTTCGCCGGATCCCGTTTTCGTGTCGGTCTATTAGCACTGCCCCTGTGCGGGGCGGCAGTCACTTTCTTTGCTGCTGCAAAGAAAGCAACTGTATTGAGCGTCAAGGGTTGAGTT
>NZ_JALQEB010000026.1:0-97526 GCF_023630905.1 Caballeronia sp. ATUFL_F1_KS4A
GATGGGTCAATCGGGGATGCATGTGCTTCTCTACTAACGTCTCCATCTCACCGCAAGTGCCGCACGTTGGTTTCCCTTGCATACCTGGCGGCAGCGCGTAGCGCTGTGCCGAAGCCATTTCGTGCTGAACCAGTGTCCTCAGCGTTTTCGGGCGGCGGACCGCGCGCGATCCAAGCCCCGTTATTGTGATGAGGGCACTCTTTAGGCGAGTGCCACCGTGGACGAGAGGACTACCCAAATTGCGTGTGACCGCGGGCTTAACGAGCTGCTTTCTTTGCTTACTTTCTTTGCAGCAGCAAAGAAAGTGAGTGCCGCCCCGCACAGGGGCAGTGCTAATAGACCGACGCGAAACCGGGATCCGGCGACAAGCGAAAGCAAGAGCGAAAGCAAAAGAAAAAGCGAAAGCAACAAGCGAAAGCGAAAAGCAGAAACCTAAGCCTTAGGCACCCCTTCCTCAACAAGCAAAGCCACCGGCATAACCCCAAGCGCATCGCGCAAAAACAACCTCGCCCCATCGGCTTTAGGCGCATTAGGACTGAGCCAGTCAAACAAAGCCCTTGAATGCAGCGCTTCTGGCAACACGATGGCGGTATCGCCCCAACGCTCAGCCTCGACAAGCGGCACGTCGCGCCCGACGTCCAGCAGCGGCGCTGCAAGCCGCGTCGCAACAACGACAGCAAACGCGCTCCCCGCATGCCGCGCATACGCAATCACGCGCCCCGCATGCTCGCCCTCGACCTCGAGCGGCAAATACTCGCCCTGCGCAAACAACGACTCGCAATGCTTGCGCAATGCCAAAGCTCGCCGCACGATTGCAAGCTTGACGCGCCCATCGCGCCAGTTCGCCAATTGCTCCGAAGGCGGCCCTTGCTCTTCGATCTCGAGAAGCCACTTGCGACGCAACTCATAATCGACAGGCCGACGATTGTCCGGATCGACAAGACTGAAATCCCACAACTCCGTGCCCTGATAAAGGTCCGGCACGCCCGGCGACGTGAGCCGCAAAAGCGTTTGCTGAAAGCTGTTGATCGCGCCGAGCGGTCCGAGCCGCGTGATGAACGCCGATAACTCACGCAGAAAGCCATCGCGGCGCTGCGGCGCGACGATATCGAACAGAAAGTCCCTGCACGCGTTCTCATACGCTTCGTCGGGTGCAAACCAGCTCGTGCGCGTCTTCGACTCGCGCAGCGCCTTCAGTTGCCATCCGGCGACACGTTCGGCGAGTTCGCGAACGCCCGCTTCGTCATCGGGCGCGAGTGTGGTCGGCCAGCATCCGACGAGCGTCTGATACAGCATCGCTTCCGCCGCCGGCCCCGGCGCCCAGTCGTCGATACCGGTGGTTTCGCCATGTCCGCCGCTCGGGCCGCGTCGCAATGGTGTGTTCAACGTCGACCATTGCCTGAGCGTCGCGGCCCATTCGTCGGGAATTTCGCTCAATGCAGCGATGCGCGCGCGCACGTCCTCGCCACGCTTGTGATCGTGCGTCGCCGTGCAAAGCATCGCGTGCGGAAACGCATCGAGGCGTTCGCGATTGCCCGCGTGAAACGCATCGACGGACAACGCGAACTCGCCCGGATCGGCGCCCACTTCGTTGCGCGAAATCAGCCGTCCGTAGCGATAACACGCCGTATCCTCGACCGCCTTCGCCGCCACGGGCGATGTCAGCTGCGAGAACAGCGTCTGCGCCGCGCGACGCTGCGAGCCGCTCGACGACGGGGGATTCGGCCCCGCCTGCGCCTGATTGCGATCGCGCTCACGCTCGCGATTGCGCTCCGCCGCGCGATCCCGGCCGCGTTCGGGACGGTCGTTGCGTTCGCCACGCTCGGGCTGCGGCAGTTCATCGGGCAGCTTGCCGCCGAGCCATTGCGCGACCTGATCCAGCACCACATGGTCCGCACGCGCGAGCACGGCGCGCGCGGCTTCGAGCGCCTGCGCGAAAAAGTGCTCGTCATCGGGGCTGCGCACGCCGCCCACGGGATAGATGCGATACACCGGAAACTGCACGACGAGTTCCGCGACCGCGCGCCGTATCGACGTGAATGTGAAATCGCGCGTGGTCTGCGCATCGCGTGCAATGCGATGCAGCGCGCGCGTCACGCGATCCAGTTCCGCCGCAAGATTCTCCGCGAGGATCTTGCGGCGCGCGGCGAGCGCTTCGTCGGCGAAGCATGCGCTCTTGCCCGTGATCTCGGCCCAAAGCGCGGCAAGCGGCTCCGCGCCCGCCGGATCGTGCAGCAGCGCGCCGACGTCGTTCATGAAGTCGTAACCGGTCGTGCCATCGACCTGCCAGTCGCGGCGCAACGGCTCGCCGCGCGCAAGAATCTTTTCGACGACGAAATACGTGCGCCCATTGCCATGCCGCAACGCCTCGGGCCGTTCCGCCGCCAACTCTTCGAGCCGCGCGCGCAGGCGCTGGCAATACTCGCGCGGTTCGGCGAGACCATCGACGTGATCGACGCGCACACCATCGATCAGACCTTCGGTGAAGAGCCGGAACACGAGCGCATGCGATGCCTCGAACACTTCAGGCCGCTCGACGCGCACGCCGCCGAGCGTGCTCACATCGAAGAAACGCCGCCAGTTCACTTCGTCCGCGGCGGTGCGCCACCATGCCAGCCGATAATGCTGGCGCTCCAGCAGCCGATGCAGCCGGTCGCGACCCGCCGACGTATCCGGCGAATGCGCCGCGAGAATCGCCTCGATCGCGGCCTGGCCGCCTTCCGTCTGCGCGATGGTGATGAGCGCGGTGCGCGCATCGGCGGCGCGCGGCTGATCGGCGGGCTGCGTCGTCAGGCCGACGAAGCGTTGCGCGAGCTCGGGCGCTTCCTGGAACACGGCGGGGTAATCGACCGGACAGACTGGAAACACGTTCGAGTAATACTCGATGACGAAGCGCCCTTCATCCGCGCGATACGCGAGCTTGATCTTGCCGCCCTGCAACTCGTCGCCGTAAGACGCGCCGAGAAACGGCGCGAGCACCTTGCCGCGCAAGGCGGGATCGGGCGAATGCCAGTCGACGTCGAAAAAGCGCGCATGCGCGGCGTGCCGTCCCCATTCGAGGATGTCCTGCCACCACGCGTTCTCCGAGCCGCCCACGCCCATGTGATTCGGCACGATATCGACGATCAGTCCCATCTCGTGCGCGCGCAGCTTCTCGACGAAGCGCCGCAGGCCGTCCTCGCCGCCCAGTTCGGGATTGACCGCCGTGTAGTCCACGACGTCGTAGCCGTGCGTGGAGCCGGCGGTCGCGGTCGTGATCGGCGAGACGTACGCGTGACTCACGCCGAGCAGCGCGAAGTAGTCCACGAGCGCGGCGGCATCGTCGAAAGTGAAGCCCTTGTGAAGCTGAAGCCTGAGCGTGGAACGCGGTACGGTCATGGTGATTCGGGTTTCGATTTGGGTTCGTTCGGTTGCGCGGAACGCTTGCGCGCGGCATCGACGGCGAGCAGGCGATCGGCGAAGGCATCGTCGAGAAACAGTTCGTCGACGGGCCGCGTGATGCGCCTTCTCCAGTTCGGATGCTCGTCGATGGAGCCGGGCAGATTCGGCTGCTCCACGAGCGCGAGCAAATCTTCGAGCGGATAGGTGACGAGCGGCGCGGGCGTCGCGGCGACGAAGGCGAGCGCCTCATCGACGGGCGCATTGTCGATATCGGGCGCCTCCACGTCATCCGGTGCGATGCCCGCGTCCTGAAACGCGCGCCACAGATGCGCGCGATCTTCGCCGCGTTCCTCGAGCGCGGCTTCGACGGCGTCGCGGCCATCGGCGCGCGCCATCGTCTGGCCGATCTTCGAGCGCCACACGATGTCCTCGCCGCGCCACCATCCGGTGACGGTCGGCAGATCGTGCGTCGTCGTCGTCGCGGTGACGCCGCTGTCCCATTCGCGCGGCGGTTTGAAGCCCGGCCCGTCCACTTCGCGCTCGAACCACAGCACACGAATGCCAAGCAAGCCGTGCTCCTGCAAGCGCTCGGTAAAGCCGGGCGGCACGGTGCCGAGATCCTCGCCGACGACGATCGCGCGATGCCGCCACGATTCGAGCGCGATCAGCCGCAGCATGTCCTCGAGCGGATAGCGCAGATACGCGCCGTCCTTCGCGCTTTCGCCTTCGGGCACGAGCCACAGCCGGCGCAAGCCGAGTATGTGATCGATGCGGATGCCGCCCGCGCATTTGAACGCGCAACGCAGCATGTCGATGAACGCGGCGAAGCCTTGCGTACGCATCGCGCGCGGCGAGAACGTCGTGAGTCCCCACGATTGCCCGGCCTGGTTGAACAGATCCGGCGGCGCGCCGACCGACACGCCCGTGAGCATTTCATCGCGATACGACCATGCGTGGCTGCCCGCGCTGTCGCAACCGACGGCGAGATCCGCGACGAGCCCGACCGCCATGCCCGCATCGCGCGCGGCGTGTTGCGCGTGCAGGAGTCCCTTCGCGGCAAGCCATTGCGTGAAGAGATAAAAATCGACCTCGCGGCGATGCGCATCGGCGAATTCCGTCACCGCGTCGCTGCGCGGATCGCGCAACGCTTCGGGCCAGTTGCGCCAGTGACCTTCGCCGTTTTGCGCGATCTGCGCGGCCTGCAGCGCTTCGAAGCGCGCATGGTCTTCGAGCGGACGTCCGCCTTCCTCGACGAATGCGGCGAAGTCTTTCGCGAAGGGCGAATCGCGATCTTCGGAAAACGCGTCGAAGAGGGCGCGCAGAATCGCGAGGCGCGCTTTCGATGCGCGCGGCCAGTCGATCAGCGTCAGTCCTTCGAGTTCGGCGAGTTCCTTCGCGACGCCCGCTTTGTCGATCGCGGCGCGCGCGGCAGGCGCACCGAGCACCGCGGCAGGATCGACGTGCGCGATGTTGAGAAAGAGCCGCGACGACGGCGAATACGGGCTGAACTTGTTCGGCTCGGCGCTGAACATCGCGTGCATCGGGCTGATCGCGACGGCATGTCCGCCGCGCTTCGCAGTTTGCGTCGCGAGCGATGCGAGCGCGGTGAAATCGCCGATGCCGCCGTCGCCGTCACGCCGCAAGCCATACACTTGCGCCGCGACGCCCCACAGCGGCGGCGCCTTCGCCGCATCTTCGTGCAGCGTGCGCCACGCATCGTCGATGGTGTAGCAGCGCGCGGGCGCGACCGCGAGCGTCGTGCGATGGTCGTTGATGACGAGCGTGTGATAGCCCGGCTCCGCGATCGGCGAGAGCAGCGCGGTCTCGCCCTTCGGCGACGTGAAGCGCCCGTCGATCACTTCGCCGCTTTCGAGTTCGATGCGATAGCGCGCGCCCTGTTTCGCCGCCGACACCGGCAGCGCGATGCCGCGATCCACTTCGGCCGTGATGAGCGGCGGCAGCTTGCGGCCGCTCGTTTCGGCATCGACGGCGTTCATGCTCTGCTTGATCTGCGCGGCGTTGCCACACGGCAGGCCGAGCTTTTCGAGCAGAATGCGCAGCGTCGTTTCAGGCACGCGCTGCGTGTTCTTGTGCGCGTCCTGCCATTCGATCTCGAAGCCCGCGCGCTCCGCGAGCGCCTCGATGCTGCTCACGGAACGCGTGGCGCCCGTCTGGGTCGTTTTCGTCGCGGCGGCGTTCACGAGACTTTTCCTTCCGCGGATGCCGGTTCGAAGCGGCGCGCGTCGTGCGCAATCGCATATTCGTTCACTTCGCCGGTGATCCACGCGAGGAACGTGCGAGCGCCGAGTTCGCCGTTACGCACGCGATCCTGCGCGCGCGCCGGCGTCTCGAAGATGATCTTGCCCGGCGGCTGCTTGTCGAGCGCGACAGCCGCATCGCCGAGATTGAGCGCGATGGAGAGCGTTTCGCCGTCGCCGAGCTTCCAGCGCGCGACGAGCGCCTTGTCGCCGAGCACATCCGCGCCGAGCGCTTTGGCGCCCTTCAGACGCGGCGTGATGAGCTTCGCGCGCACCGTCAACGCCGATCGATAGAAGTGCAGCCATTCGAGCCGGTCTTCTTCGTCCTGCTTGTCGCTGATCTTCGGCGAGGACATGTCGAACGTTTTCTCGTCGTTCGGATCGGGAATCTGCGCGCGGCGCTTTTCGTCGGTGAATGCGGAGAACTTCGCGAATTCCTTGCGACGGCCTTCGCGCACCGCATCGGCGAGTTGATCGTGATAGTCGGTGAAGAAGAGGAACGGCTGCCTCGATCCGTATTGCTCTTCCATGAAAAGCAGCGGAATCTGCGGCGAAAGCAGCAGAAGGCCCGTTGCGGCGAAGAGCGATTCGTCGTCGGTCAATGCGCGCAGGCGATCGCCCATCGCGCGATTGCCGATCTGATCGTGGTTCTGCAGGAACGCGACGAAGCGCGTGGGCGGCAGATGCGCGCTCGGTTCGCCGCGCGGCTTGCCGTCATGAATCGGCGACGGATCGCCCTGATACGCGAAACCTTCGCTGAGAATGCGCGCGAGCTTTTCGATCGGCTTGTCGGAATACGCGCCGTAGTAGCTCTCGTCCTCGCCGGTCAGCAGAACGTGCAGCGTGTTGTGCGCGTCGTCGTTCCATTGCGCGTCGAAATGCGTTTCCAGCAGATTCGCCGTGTTGTGCTCGTTCTCGAGCACGAGATGTACATGACGCCCCGCCTCGACGGAACTGCGGATGCGATGCGCCAGTTCGCGCAGCCATTCGTCATCGTTGATCGCGTGCACCGCGTCGAGGCGCAGGCCATCGAAACGATATTCGTTGAGCCAGTACAGGGCATTGTCGAAGAAAAAGTCGCGCACTTGCGGGCGCTCGAAGTCGATCGCCGGGCCCCACGGCGTGTTCACGCCTTCGCGGAAGAAGGTTTTCGCATACGCGTGCAGATAATTGCCGTCCGGTCCGAAGTGGTTGTAGACGACATCGAGAAAGACCATCAGGCCGAGACCGTGCGCGGTGTCGACGAGCCTCTTCAGATCTTCGGGACGGCCATACGCCGAGTCAGGCGCGTAGGGCAACACGCCGTCGTAGCCCCAGTTGCGCGTGCCGGAGAAATCGTTGAGCGGCATCAGCTCGATGGCCGTCACGCCGAGTTGCGCGAGTTCGGGCAGGCGCGCGGTGACGCCCGCGAAACCGCCCATCGCGCCGACGTGCAGTTCGTAAAGCACGGTTTCTTCCCACGGCCGGCCGTGCCAGTTCGTGTGCGTCCATCGATACGCGCGCGGGTCGATGACTTCGCTCGGTCCATGCACGTCCTGCGGCTGATAGCGCGAGGCGGGATCGGGCACGGCGAGGTCCTCGTCGAGCCGATAGCGATACAGCGTGCCCGCGCCGCCATCGGCTTCGGCTTCGAACCAACCGTCGCCGGTCGGCTGCATGTCGACGCGTTCGGGCGTGCCGCCCGCGCGCAGGATTTCCACTTGCACGGCATCGCGCGATGGCGCCCAGAAACGAAAGCGCGTGCGCGGATTGTCGCGTGCGGCGCCCGTCAGATGAGCGCCGAAAGGAAGGCAATACGCATATTGATGCTTGTGCGGATCGATCGGACGTTCGGACATGATTTCCTGCCTCTAATGCTGCGGTGGACTGCGTATGGGTTGTGCGTCAGTGAGGCGAATCGATCTCGGAATCGCGATGCGAGGGCATCGTGCCCGGATCGGGCGGCAATGCCGTCAGAAGACGCGGCCCCTGATGCGCGCCCGCCATCCAGACCGCTTGCCAGTCGGCATCGCCGGTCGGCTCGGCCAGCATCACCACGACGCTGTGCGCGGCCACTTCCAACTCCCTGCCGACGAGAGGCCGCGTCACCGAATCGGGCTCCGCGCTATCCAAGAGCACGTTCCATTCCAAGTGCGGCGCGGGCGGTGTGAACACGAGCGTTTGCGACGATGCATTGAACATGAGCAGCAGCACGTCGATTTCACCGTCGACGCCCGGGCCCGCGCGCCGCAGCGTGAGCGCGCGGCCTTCCGGGTCCTGCCATGCTTCGATCGCGAGCGCGTTGCCGCGTTCATCGAACCAACTGACATCGTAGAGTCCCGGCAGCACTTCGCGGTCGCCGTAAAGGAAGCGCGTTTCGCGCAACACCGGGTAGTTTTTGCGCAGTGCAATAACTTTCGCGACGAACTCCGTCATCTCGACGCCGGCGGGGCTTTGCGCCGCGTCCCAGTCGATCCACGAAATCTCGTTGTCCTGGCAATAGGCATTGTTGTTGCCCTGCTGCGTGCGGCCGAATTCGTCGCCGCCGAGAAGCATCGGCGTGCCGAGCGAGAGCAGCGTCGTCGCGATCATCGAGCGGGCGAGACGCGCGCGCACTTCGAGAATCGCGGGATCGTCGGTCGGACCTTCGATGCCCCAGTTCGCGCTGCAATTCTCGTTGTGGCCGTCGTTGTTGCCTTCCTGATTCGCTTCGTTGTGCTTGTGCGAATACGCGGTGACGTCCGCAAGCGTGAAGCCGTCGTGCGACGCGACGAAGTTCACCGACGCCCATGGTTTCCTGAAGCGCCGGTTGAAAAGTTCCGCCGAGCCGGTGAGACGCGCGGCGAGATCGGGGCGCATGCCGGCATCGCCGCGCCAGAAACGCCGGACGCCATCGCGATACTTGTCGTTCCATTCCGCGAAGCCCGGCGGATGATTGCCGACCTGATAGCCGTCCGGCCCGATATCCCACGGCTCGGAGATGAGCTTGCGCGTGGAGAGAACGGGATCCTGGCGCACGGCATCGAAGAAGCCCGAGCCGGGATCGAAGCCGTGGCCTTCGCGGCCGAGCGTGACGCCGAGATCGAAGCGGAAGCCGTCGATGTTGAACGCCGTGCACCAGTAGCGCAGCGAGTCCATCACCATCTGCAAGACGCGCGGATGCGACAGATTCACCGTATTGCCGCAGCCGGTTTCGTTGATGTAGTGACGTTCGTCGCCGGGAATGAGGCGGTAGTAGCTTGCGTTGTCGAGGCCGCGCCACGAGACGGTCGGGCCGAGTTCGTTGCCTTCGCAAGTGTGGTTATAGACGACGTCGAGAATCACTTCGATGCCCGC
Source organism: Caballeronia sp. ATUFL_F1_KS4A (assembly GCF_023630905.1). Lineage (NCBI taxonomy): Bacteria > Pseudomonadati > Pseudomonadota > Betaproteobacteria > Burkholderiales > Burkholderiaceae > Caballeronia > Caballeronia sp. ATUFL_F1_KS4A. Next base: position 8,955 of record NZ_JALQEB010000026.1, read on the forward strand.
CGCGTGCAGTTGACGTACGGCGATACGCATTTCGTTGAGCCGATGCGTCGACAGATAGGAAGGCTCTGGCGCGAAGAACGCGGCGGTGTTGTAGCCCCAGTAATTCCTGAGACTGCGTTCGACGAGAAAGCGGTCGTTGAGAAACGCGTGCACCGGAAGAAATTCGACGGCGGTGATGCCGAGCTTCTGCAAGTGCTCGATGAACCAAGGCGACGATAGCGCGGCGAAGGTGCCGCGTTCGTGCTGGCGGATGTCGTGGCGCATCATCGATGCACCGCGCACGTGCGTTTCGTAGACGATGGTTTCGCCCCAGGGCGTGTCGGGGCGCACGTCGCGCGACCAGTCGAAGGCGTCGTCGGTGACGATGCATTTGGGCATCGCGGGTGCGGAGTCGCGGCGATCCATCGACATGTCGAGGCGATTCGAATGCACGCGATAGCCGAAGAGGGCGTCGGACCATCGCCAGGGGCCGACGAGCTTTTTCGCGTAGGGATCGAGCAGCAGCTTGTGGGGATTGAAGCGATGACCTTGCTGCGGCTGATACGGGCCATGCGCGCGAAAGCCGTAGACGGTGCCGGGGTGCGCGCCGGGGAGATAGCCGTGCCAGATTTCGTCGGTGCACTCGGGCAGGTCGAAGCGCATCAGTTCCTTGCGGCCGGTGCTGTCGAAGAGACATACCTCGATGCGATGAGCATTCGATGAGAACACCGCGAAGTTGACGCCCAGACCGTCCCAGTTGGCTCCGAGCGGGTAGGGCGCGCCCGGGAGCAACTTGTCGGGGAGTGCATTTGCCATGTTGGCGCATCCTTTTGGGGTTTTTCTGCCTTTTCTGTTTCCTGCTCTTGCTCTTCGTATTGCTTGCGCTTCTATGGAATCCCGGTTTCTTAGTGGTCTATCAGCACTGCCCCTGTGCGGGGCAACGCTGATAGACCGACGCGATTACGGGATCCGGCGAAAAAAAACCATCAATCGGCCCGCAACACGATGGTTGCCAACGGCGGTAATGTCAACGCCGCCGACTGCTCCCTCCCATGACTCGGATAGTCATCCGTATGAATCACCCCGCCATTCCCCATATTCGACCCGCCATAAATGGAAGCATCGGAGTTGAACACTTCGCTCCACCGCCCGCGCCGCGGCAACCCGATCCGATAAGCCAGACGAGGCACCGGCGTCATATTGCACACCACGACGAGATCGCGCCCTTCGGCATCCGTACGCCGATACGCATAAACGCTATTCGCGTTGTCATCCCCGACGAGCCATTCGAAGCCGCGCGAATCGCTATCCAGCTTGTGCAACGCCGGCTCGCTCGTATAGAGATGATTCAGATCGCGCACGAGCTTCTGCAACCCGCCATGCATCGAATCATCGAGCAGATGCCAATGCGGCGATTCATCGTGATTGAACTCCGCGAACTGGCCGAACTCGCCGCCCATGAACAACAGCTTCTTGCCCGGATGCGTCCACATGAAGCCAAAGTAAGCGCGCAGATTGGCGAACTTCTGCCACCGGTCGCCCGGCATCTTGTTGATCAAAGACCCCTTGCCATGCACGACTTCATCGTGCGACAAAGGCAAGACGAAGCGCTCGGAATACGCATAGACCATCCCGAACGTGTACAGATGATGGTGATACTGCCGATACACCGGATCTTCCTGCATGTAGTGCAGCGTGTCGTGCATCCAGCCCATGTTCCACTTGAAGTCGAAGCCGAGTCCGCCGCTCTCGACATTCGCCGTCACGCCCGGCCATGCAGTCGATTCCTCCGCAACCGTGATCGCGCCCGGAATCTGCCGCACTTCATGATTCAGCCGCTTCAGGAACGCAATCGATTCGAGATTCTCTCGCCCGCCGTAAATGTTCGGCACCCACTCGCCGGCCTTGCGCGAATAGTCGCGATACAGCATCGACGCAACCGCATCGACACGCAAGCCATCGACGTGATAGCGCTTCAGCCACGCCAGCCCCGATGCGATCAGGAACGCGCTCACCTCGTTGCGGCCGAGGTTGTAGATCATCGTGTTCCAGTCCTGGTGATAACCCTCGCGCGGGTCCGCGTGCTCGTACAAAGGCGTGCCGTCGAACTGCACGAGACCGTGCGCGTCGTTCGGAAAATGCGCCGGCACCCAGTCGATGATGACGCCGAGCCCCGCCTCGTGCGCGCGATTCACGAACTCCGCGAACTGCTCCGGCGTGCCGAAGCGCGCGGACGGCGCGAACTGCCCGAGCGGCTGATAACCCCACGAACCGCCGAACGGATGCTCCGCGATCGGCATGAATTCGAGGTGCGTGAAGCCCATGCCCTTCGCATACGGAATCAGACGCTCGGCCAGCTCGTGCCAGTTCATGCCGCGATTGTCTTCCTCCGGCACGCGCAGCCACGACTCGGCATGCGCCTCGTAAATGGTGATCGGCGATTGCGGCGTCTGCTTGCCGCCGCGCGTGTTCATCCACTCGGCGTCGGTCCATGCGTAATGATCGATCGCATCGGCATCCGCGACGACCGATGCCGTCGACGGCGGCTTCTCGCTCTGCATCGCGCACGGATCGGCCTTGAGCGGCAGCGTATGACCGTCGCGCGTGACGATCTCGTACTTGTAACGCGTGCCCGCGCCGATGCCCGGAATGAACAGCTCCCACACGCCCGCGTTGTGACGCAGGCGCATCGGATGGCGCCGCCCATCCCATGTGTTGAAGTCGCCGACCACCGAGACGCGCCGCGCATTCGGCGCCCACACCGCGAAGCGCACGCCCGCGACGCCGCCATGCGTGATGGGCCGCGAGCCGAGGCATTCGAGCACCGCATACGGATCGGCTTGCGAGAGACGGTGGAGCCATTCGTCGCTGAGCACAGGGCCGAACGAATACGTGTCGTGCGTTTCCTGCGGCGTGCCGTGCCAGTCGATCTTCAGGCGATACGCCGCCGGCCTCGTGACGAAGCCCGCGTAAAGCCCCGCATCGTGGATGCGCGCGAGCGAGCCGAGATGCTCGCCGTTGCCCGCATCCGCGACGCTTACTGACGATGCGCCCGGCAGGAACACGCGCACGACGTGCCCCAGATCGGTTTCGTGCAGGCCGAGCATCGAGAAGGCATCGGGATGCCGGGCCTCGACGAGTGCGTCGATATCGAGCGGATTGAGGCCGTGCGCGGGGTTCCTGGTATCCGCCGGATCGCTACGAGTGTTCATGGTGAGTTCCATCCGGATTGTCCTTGTTGGCTCCGAATACGGGTCGCGTGCCCGGAGCGGGCGGCTCGCCCGTATCTCCCAGCAGGCGGCTCGCGAGCGACGCGAGACCCCGCAACGGAAGGCCGATCCAGGTCGGCCGGTTCGCTGCTTCGTAGCGGATTTCGTAAGCGGCCTTCTCGATCAGGAAAAGATCGAGCAACGGCTGAAACACGTCTTCGGCCGCGATCGTTTCGGGCGACGTGGCGATCGCCCCGGTGTACTCCCGCAAAAAGCTCTCCTCGGCGAACGCGCGCAGGCGTTCGAAGAGCGCCCGCTTGCGATCCGCCGTCTGCGCGGGCGCGTTTTCCGTCGTCGATTGCGCTGCCGCGCTCGCATACGACAGCGAACGCAGCAGGCCCGCGACGTCGCGCAGCGGACTCGTCTTTTTGCGGCGTTCGTCGAGCGGTCGCGCGGGCTCGCCTTCGAAGTCGATGAGATACGCATCGCCTTGCGCCATCAGCACCTGGCCCAGGTGGAAATCGCCGTGGATGCGGATGCACAACGCATCGGCATCGGGCGCGACGAGCTTCTTGACCGTATCGACGAGCAGTTCGCGCCGGTCGAGCAGACTTTGCGCGAGGAAACGGTCGTGCTCGTTGAATTCGCCGATCTTCTGCGCGAGGATGTCGAGCGCCGATTCGAGCAGCTTCAGCGTGCCGTCGATCCAGCCCTCGACGTCCTCGGCCGATGCGCGCTGCGGCGAGAACGCTTCGTCTTCCGTCGGCGATGCGAGCGCGACGTGCAGTTCGCCCAGCCGCTTGCCGATGATGCCCGCGATGTTGCCGTAGCCCGCTAAACCTTCCGCCTGCGCGTCGCGTTCCTGCGCGTGCTCTTCGGATTCGACCGCGACCGCGAGCTCATCGACGGTGCGGCGCAGATAGTCGAGCGCGTAGTTCCACGCATCGCCCTGATTGTCGATGTAACCCTGCAGGATGATGAGCGTATGCGGCACGCCCTGCGGATCGACGCGCACGACTTCGCCGTAGAGCGGGCCGGTGTTCGCGTAGCCGAGTTGCGTCAGATAGCGGCTCATTTCCGCTTCGGGGTGAATGCCGCCCACGACGCGACGCACGAGCTTGAGCACGATCTTGTCGCCGATCACGAGCGAGCTGTTGCTCTGTTCGGCGGCGAGCCAGCGGATCTCGGGCGGATCGGCGGGATAGAGATTGAGCGTGTCGAAGAGCTCGGTCGGAATGAAGCGGATCTCGCTCTTTTGCACCGTCGGCACGACCGCGCGCTCCTTGAGCTTGCGGATCACGCCATAGGTGAATTGCGGCACCGAGAACGCATCGGTCAGATGCCCGATGTTGCGGTTGCGCCGCACGCGCGCGAGCGCGAGCTGCATGTAGAGCGGCGACGTCGTCTCCGTGCCCCACGCGATCGACAGCGGCAACACGTAGCGCTCGCAATGATCGCCGACATCGGCTTCGATCTCGGTGAACGCGAAGCCCGCGCCTTCGATCGTGGTCAGCGCGGCGAGGCGCACCGCATGCAGCTTCTGATCCTTCGATGCGAACCAGCGGCGCTTGCTCAGATAGTTCGGCAGCACTTCCGATTCGAGCAGCCGGACGTTTTCCGGCGTCGGGCCGGTCTGGCCGGCGCGAATCACCATCGTGACGAACTCGGGCAATTGCTCGGACGGCGCCTGCGCCCACGCGGGCCGCATGTTGCCCGGGCAAAGCTGGAACCACAGGAAGCCGTAGGGCGGGAACGTGAGCAGATACGTGAGCTTGCCGATAGCGGGGAACGGCGAATCGGCGGTCATTTCGAGCGGCACGGAGCCGTCGAATTCCGACAGATCCAGCTCCACCGCTTGCGGCGCACGCGAAAGATTCGCGACGCACAGGATCGGCGGCTCGCCTTCGAGTTCGCGCAGATACGCGAGGATCTTGCGATTCGCGGGCCGCAAGAAGCGGATCGTGCCGCGGCCGAACGCATGCTTCGAGCGGCGCACCGCGAGCATCTTGCGCGTCCAGTTCAGCAGCGAATGCGGATCGCGGCTTTGCGATTCGACGTTCACCGCGTCATAGCCGTAGAGCGAGCCCATCACGGGCGGCAGCACGAGTTGCTCGGGATCGGCGCGCGAGAAACCGCCGTTGCGGTCGGACGACCATTGCATCGGCGTGCGCACGCCGTCGCGATCGCCCAAGTGGATGTTGTCGCCCATGCCGAGCTCGTCGCCGTAATAGATCACGGGCGTGCCGGGCATCGACAGCAGCAGCGAATTGATGAGCTCGATGCGGCGCCGGTCGCGTTCCATCAGCGGCGCGAGACGGCGGCGAATGCCGAGGTTCAGGCGCGCGCGGCGATCGCTCGCGTATGTGTTCCACAAGTAGTCGCGCTCGGAGTCGGTGACCATTTCGAGCGTGAGTTCATCGTGATTGCGCAGGAAGATCGCCCATTGATTGGTTTCGGCGAGGTCCGGCGTCTGCCGCATGATGTCCGTGATCGGAAAGCGATCCTCGCTCGCGATCGACATATAGATGCGCGGCATCAGCGGGAAGTGAAACGCCATGTGGCATTCGTCTTCGTCGCCGAAGTATTCCTTCACGTCTTCCGGCCACTGATTCGCTTCCGCGAGCAGCATGCGGTTCGGATACTCCGCGTCGATGGTGGCGCGAATCTTTTTGAGGATCTGGTGCGTCTCGGGCAGATTCTCGTTGTTCGTGCCTTCGCGCTCGACGAGATACGGCACCGCGTCCAGCCGCAGCCCGTCGATGCCCATGTCGAGCCAGAAGCGCATCACGGAGAGCACTTCCTTGATGACCGCCGGGTTATCGAAGTTCAGGTCGGGCTGATGCGCGTAGAAGCGATGCCAGTAATACTGGCCCGCGACCGGATCGTGCGTCCAGTTCGAAGGTTCCGAGTCGATGAAGATGATGCGCGTCTCTTCGTACTTCTTGTCCGTGTCGGACCACACGTAGTAGTTGCGATGATTCGATCCCGGCTTCGCATGACGCGCGCGCTGAAACCACGGATGCTGATCCGACGTGTGATTGATGACCAGTTCGGTGATCACGCGTATGCCGCGCGCGTGCGCTTCCTGAATGAAGCGCTTGACGTCCGCGATGGTGCCGTAGTCCGGATGCACGTTGCGATAGTCGGCGATGTCGTAGCCGTCGTCGCGGCGCGGCGACGGATAGAACGGCAGCAGCCAGATCGCATCGACGCCCAGCTCCGCGATGTAGTCGAGCTTCGCGAGCAGGCCGGGAAAATCGCCGATGCCGTCGTTGTTCGCATCGAAGAAAGACTTGATGTGAACCTGATAGATGATCGCGTCCTTGTACCAAAGCGGATCGTCGTTGAGAATCGACGCCTTCTTGTTGCGCTTCACCCTTGTATCCACGTTTCGCTCCAATGTTCTTGGTGTGCTTTCGTACGTCGATGAATCACGCTGCGTCAGGCTGCGGCTTCGGCAAACCCCATGTCGGCGATATGCGCCAGATCGCGAATGGCAGCGAATGCGGATTGAGCCGCACATGCTGGCGCCGTCCGCGCCATTCGAATTGCTCGCCCGTCACCTGATCCTCGACCGCGATCGCGTCCCACTCATGCACGCCCCAGCGTTCGAGCGTCTGCCACGGCAGTTCGATATCCGCGCCTTGCTCGTTGAATGGATCGAGGTTGATCGCGACGAGCACGACGTTGTCGCGCGATGCGTTCGCCTTTTCGAAGAACAGGATGTGATCGTTATGCGCGGGCAGGAAGTTGACGCCCAAATGCGTCTGCAACGCGGGATTCGCGCGGCGGATGCGATTGAGCGCGGTGATTTCCGTGACGATGTTGCCGGGCCGGTTCCAGTCCCACGCCTTCAGTTCGTACTTCTCGGAGTCGAGATACTCCTCGCTGTTCGGCAGCGCCGCCGATTCGCACAGCTCGAAGCCGCTATACACGCCCCACAATCCGGATAGCGTGGCCGCCAGCGCCGCGCGAATCACGAAACCCGGCCGTCCGGAGCTTTGCAGGAAGCGCGGATTGATATCCGGCGTGTTCACGAAGAAGTTCGGGCGGAAGAATTCCTTCGCATCGGTCTGCGTGAGATCGTGCATGTACTCGAGAAAATCGCGCTTGCTCTCGCGCCAGGTGAAGTACGTGTACGACTGCGAGAAGCCGAGCTTCGCGAGACGGTTCATCACGCGCGGCCGCGTGAACGCTTCGGCGAGGAAGATGACATCGGGATGGCGCGCGCGCACGTCGCCGATCACCCATTCCCAGAACGGGAAGGGCTTCGTATGCGGATTGTCGACGCGGAAGATTCGCACGCCCGCCGCGATCCAGTGCAGGAACACGTCGCGCAACGCGAGCCACAGATCGGGTTTCGCGTCCTGCGCGTAGAAGTCCGGATTCACGATGTCCTGATACTTCTTCGGCGGATTTTCCGCATAACGCAGCGTGCCGTCGGGACGCCATGCGAACCACGTCGGATGCTCCTTGAGCCACGGATGATCCGGCGAGCATTGCACCGCGAAGTCGAGCGCGATCTCGAGCCCGTGTTCGTGCGCGGCTTCGAGCATGCGCTTGAAGTCGTCGAGATTGCCGAGTTCGGGATGCAGCGCGTCGTGGCCGCCTTCCTTGCCGCCGATCGCATATGGGCTGCCGACATCGCCCGGCTGCGCGGTCAGCGAGTTGTTCTTGCCCTTGCGGTTCGCGACGCCGATCGGATGGATCGGCGGAAAGTACAGCACGTCGAAGCCCATCTCGCGGATGCGCGGCAGCTTGCCGATCACGTCGATGAACGTGCCGTGACGATTCACGTCGTCGCTCATGGAACGCGGGAAGATCTCGTACCAGCTCGCGAAGCGCGCGGCGGCGCGTTCCGAATCGATGCGGTACACGACCGGATCGCGCGACAGGAACGGACGATGCCGCGCCGCTGCAACGGCTTTCGCGGTCGCGCTCGCGAGCACGAGTTCGAGCTTGCGCGCGTCGTCGGCCTTCGTGAATTCCTTGACGATCGCTTCGAGCGGCGCGCTGTCGCTGTCGGCATCGTCGGAGGTTTTGACTTCGGCGAGGATCAGCGCGAACAGATGCTTCGCTTCCTCGACTTCGAGCTCCACCGTCTGACCGGCCTTCAGCTTCTTCTGCATGTGATCGACGAGCGACGCGTAATCGTCGCGCCACGCCATCACGACGAATTCATGGCGGCCCACGCGTTCGAGCGGAATGCGCGTGCTCCACAGATCGAGGCCGGCGGGCTGCACGGCGGTCATCGGCGCTTCGTGCCACTCGGTTTCATCGGCGGCGCGCCATTGCACGGCGGCGGCGATCTTGTCGTGGCCTTCCGCGAAGATCGCTGCCTGAATCTCCACCGCCTCGCCGACGATGCGCTTCGCCGGAAAGCGTCCGTGATCGACCGAAGGCGTCACGCTCTCGATCGACACGCGCGGCGCGGCGATCGCCTCGGCGACGGACTTCTTGTCGGCGGCCTTCGCGCCGCGCTTCACTTGCGGCTGCGCGAGCAGGATGAACGGCTCGGCTTCCGCGCGATACAGGCGCACTTCGCCCGCCTTGAGCGTGAAGGGCGCGAGGCGCTCGGGCTTGCCCATCGTGTCGTCGATCAGCGCGAAGCGCGTGTAGTTGCCCGGCACCGATTCGAGCAGATGCAACGTATCGACGTGCACGGGCGCGACGAGATCGGGATTGATGACGGCGAGCACGGCGTCGCTGCTATGGCGCAGATCGCCGCCATCCGCGCGAATCAGCGCCGCGTAGGGCGTGCCCGCCCCCGTCAGCGCGCGCAGTTCGCCGACGCTCGCGAGCGTGCCGACGTTGCGCTGCAACTCGTTCGCACGCCGGATGCGCGCGGTGAGATCGATGCGCTTCTCGCTCTTCGCACGCTCGTATTCCGCCGCGATGCCGTATTGCGGCGACATCGGCAGGGCGACGCCGTATTCGAAGCCCATCGGCACCATGATGCCGGTGCCGAGCGCGGCGGCGGTGTCGAGCGCGCGCGTGTAGGCGCGTTCGACGAGCGCGGTGTCGCTCGTATCGGCGAGATCGCTGATGAGCCGCGCGCCGAACGGATCTTCCGGAAACGCGATGGGCGGTGCGATGCGCGACAGCGCCGCGTGCTCGTCGAAGAGCCACGCGCTCTTGAAGTCCCACCAGCGCGTCGATGCGAACACGGCGTCGAAACCGGCGTCGGCGAGACCGTGCAGATCATGCCGCGTGACGCCGACGGTCCACGCGAGCCAGCGCGTCTCCGGATGCTTTTCGCGCACCGCCGCGCCGAGCCTGCGCCACACATGCGCGGGCACCGCGTCCGGCGCATCGAAGCGAAACCCGCCCACGCCCGCATCGGCGAGCAGGTTCAGCTCGCGCGCCCACCATTCGGTCAGATGATGCGCGGCCTCGCCATCGGCGAAATTCGCCCACGCGACGTCGCGCTGACGCGGCGGCTTGCGCGGATCGAGGCGCGCATCCGCGCTTTCGAACGGCTGAAACCAGTGCTTGTTGTCCTGATAAAGGCCGCCTTCGGCGCTCACGCGGTCGATCACGATATCGACGAGCAGCGTGAGCTTGTGCTTTTTCGCGGCGTCGGCGAGCTGGCGCAGGCCGTCGGATGCGCTCCCATCGGATTCGAAGACGGAATGCAGCCGATGATGATCGGCGACCGCCTCGCGATGTCCGTTGCTGCCCGGCGTGAAGGGCGAGCCGATCAGGACGTGATCGAAGCCGAGCCCTGCCGCGTGCTCGAACTGGGCGGGCCAGTTCGCGAGCGGGCCGACGAGCAGGGGATCGATGAAGTAGATACGCGGCGCGTACGCATGAGGAGCTTGATGGTTTTCCATCGTTCGTCTTTTCCAGAGTCGTCCTGCGGTGGCGGGGATGCGGGCATCAATCGCGATCACGCTCACGGGCCAAACTGGCTGAAGAGCTGGTCCGCGCGTCACGAATCACGCGAACTCTCAGGCGGAACTCAGATTACACCTTGGCGCCGGATTTCGACGCCTGCCTGGCCGCGTTGTCGCGATGCACCGTGCATCGAATGCCTTCTTGCATCACGGTGGGCGCCACGGTCCCCAAGTGATTTCCTTCGGGCTCATGCACGGGCGGGACAGCACGTTGCGTGCCGCGCCCGGTTCGAACCCTGGTCGCTACTATGGAGCAACTGCCGCCGGCACGCTCACGCGGTGCGCGCCATCGAATGCGCGTCCTGTGCCCGTGCGGGCGTCGGCATGACATCGGCCACGCGGCGCGCACGCAATGCGGTGCGGCTCGGACGCGCGCCGCTCAGGCCGACGTACAATGCGACCATCGTCGTCACGGCTTCGTTCCATCCGAAATCGCAGGACATCGCGTTGCGCTGCAACGCGCGCCACACTTGCGGACGCATGTAGGCGTCGAGCGCGCGGCTCGCGGCGTAGACGATATCGTCCGCGCGTTCGCCATCGAAGAGAAAGCCGGTGGGCGCGTGCGAGGAGCGCGGCGCGGGGACCGGCGCGACAGGCAGATCATGCGTGCCGTCGCGCAGCCACGCCGATGGACGGAGCACGTCGCGCATGCCGTGCAGTTCGTTTTGCGCCGCATCGACGATCGTGTCGGCGAGGCCGCCCACGCGCGATGCGACCGGCAGCGTGCCGTAGCGCATCGCATACATCTGCGTGAGGCCGCACGGCTCGAAGCGGCTGCCGTGCAGAAGGATGTCCGCGCCCGCGTGCAGGGCATGGGCGCGCCGTTCGTCGTATCCGATATGCACGCCCACGCGATCCGGCCATTCCTGCGCGAGCTTCCTGAAACCGGCTTCGATATGCGCCTCGCCCTTGCCGATCACGGCGAGCTGCAGACGCGGATGTCGCGCGAGCAGACGCGGCAGCGCATCGAGCACGACATCGGCGAGTTTCTGACCGGTCATGCGGCTGCCGATCGCCATCAGCGGCGCGAACGGATCGACGGGCAAGCCGAACATGCGTTGCAGCGCGCGCTTGCACGCGTGCTTGCCGCGCATATCGTCGAAGGAATAGGTGCGTTCGATGAGCGGATCGGCGGCGGGATTCCACGTTTCTTCGTCGATGCCGTTCACGACGCCCGACAGCTTGTCGGCGCAGCTTTGCAGCACGCCTTCCATCAGATGACCGAAGCGCGGCGTGAGAATTTCGCGCGCGTAAGTTTCGGAGACGGTCGTTACGCGATCGGCGTGGACGATGCCCGCTTTCATCAGACTCAATGCGCCATAGAACTCGATGCTCTTCGGGTCGCTCAACGCATGCACGAGCCACTTTTCCGGCACGCCGAGCGACGCACCAAGCGAGAGCGCGTAGTTGCCCTGGAATGCGAGATTGTGGATCGTGAATACGCTCTTTGCGTGCACGTCCGCGTGCTTCATCAGAAGCGGCGTCAGGCCCGTGTGCCAGTCGTGTGCATGAACGATGTCCGGCTTCTTCACGCCGCGCACGCCTTGCGCGATCCGCACCGCGGCGGCGGAAAGCGTCGCGAAGCGAAGCGCGTTGTCCTGATAGTCGCGGCCCTGTTCGTCCTGATAAAGCCCGTCGCGCGCGTAGAGCGTGTCGCAGCGCAGCAGCAGAACCGGCACGCCGGTATCGGGCATACGGCCGCGCAGCAGCGCCGCGTTGCCGCCGGGCAGGCCGGTGAGGGTGCCGATCTTGCTCAGGCTTTCTGCTTGGGCAATGGCGTTCGGATAGGCGGGAAGCAGGATGGTGGCATCGACGCCGGCTTCGCGCAGCGCGGCAGCATAGGCGCTGACCATATCGCCGAGTCCGCCGGTCTTGGCGAGCGGGACGGCTTCGGAGGCGACCAGCAGAACGTTCAAAGGCAAAATGGGCTCTCCTGTGCATGCGGAACGCACGAGCGCGAGGCCGCGCGAGCGAGTGCTGATCCGGGTTTCTTCTGATTGGGCTGGCGCAATGCAGCAATCGCTGTGCCACCGGGCGGGGGCGTGTGTGCGCTGCGGCACGTTCATTTCCGCCTATGGCACGACGAGACCGCCGGCGCCCACGTCCCGCAGAGCAAGAAAGGCACGAACGTGCCGCGTGTAAAACTGACTGCGGCGCGCGCCGCGTTTTTACACGGCGCGTTCGATGAGCCGTTCGTCGAGCTTATGGCGCGCGCGTGACAGCGTCGTTTCAGCCGCCGACCATGCTCGCGGCGATGTTGATCGAAAGCCCGAGCACCGCGAGATTGAAGAAGAACGACAGCACCGATTGCGCGAGCGCCGTGCGGCGCGCCGACGTCGATGCAAGCGCGATATCGGCGGTCTGCGACGCGACCGCGATCGTGAAGGAGAAGTAGAGGAAGTCCCAGTAACCCGGCTTCAGATGACGGTCGGGAAATCTCAGCGCGGTATCGTTGTCCGGCGACTGATAGTAGTGCCGCGCGTAGTGGAGCGTGAACATCGTCGGGATCAGGAACCATGCGCCGAGCATCGTCGCGCCGGTGAGCACGTAATGCAGCACCGCGCCGGCGCCCATGTGCTTCGCGGTCGACAGCTCGACGACGATCGCCACGATGCTCGCAATCGCCGCGACGCTCACGACCATCAGCACGGTCGCGGCGTTTTCGTCTTCGCGCTCGGCGAGTTCCTGCACGTCGCTCTGGCGCGCGGACGCCATCTTCACCCAGATGAGCGCGAGGTAGAGCCACACGGCCGAGTCCCAGCCGATCAGCGCGCGCGCCGTCGGCCGCACGTGCGCCGGAACCAAAGCGGCGGCGACGCAACCAACAGCCAGGCCGATCAGCGCGCGCGGCCGGTTGCGCAGTACGGGCGGGAAGATCGGCTTCATTTCGTTTTGTCCGCATGTGAGGCAGGCATCGCCCGACGCTGCGATTATTGCCCGATCGCCTTTCAACAAGCTGAGTGCCAGAGATGACGTCGTTTGCGATGCGAAGGGGAATCATGGCGGGCGCGTGCGCGCTGCTCGTGCCGGCGCGCGCTCAGGAACCGCCCGCGAGCGGAATCGGCGCGTTTCTCGCCGTGTCGATGAAACTCACCGGCCGCACGCACTTCGATCCGCTTCTCGCCGAACGCGTGCACGCGGCGCTCGTCCGGCACGACGCGGACTTCGCCGCGAAGATCGCCGCGCTCGACAAGTGGATCGCGACGCACGGCGGCACGCCCACCGACATCATCACCGCCGCGCTCGAAGCCACGCGTCCCGAGCTTGCGAAGACGGTCGGCAGCGTGATGCGCGCGTGGTATCTCGGCGTCGTCGGCGAGCCGCCGCATGTCGAAGTCGTTGCGTACGAACGCGCACTGATGTTCGATCCCGTCGGCGACATGCTCACGGTTCCCTCATACTGCCGCGGCGAGCCGGCCGACTGGGCGAAGAAGCCCTGAGCGCCGCGCATCGCCATTCAAGACAAGGGCACGCGCATGGCGGGTTCCACTTCGGCGGACGTCGTGGTCGTCGGCTCGGGCGTGGCGGGCAGTCTCGTCGCGTACCGGCTGGCGAAAGCGGGCGCGTCGGTGATTCTGCTCGAAGCCGGGCCGCGTCTTGCGCGCTGGCAGATCGTCGAGAACTTTCGCCGCGCCGCCGACAAGCGCGATCTCTGCGCGCCGTATCCGCTCGTGCGTCACGCGCCGCGCCCCGAGCCGATGAATCCCGGCGCCTATCTCGTCGATCGCGGCGCGACGCCGTACCAGCCGCAATATCTGCGGCTCGTCGGCGGGACGACGTGGCATTGGGCCGGCGCGGCGTGGCGCCTTTTGCCTTCTGACTTTCGCGTGAAAACGCTGTACGGCGTCGGGCGCGACTGGCCGTTTCCCTACGAGACGCTCGAACCGTGGTACGGGCAGGCCGAAGCCGATCTGGGCGTCGCGGGACCGGACATCGATCTCGGCTCGCCGCGCTCGACACCTTATCCGATGGACGCGCTGCCGCTCTCGTGGATGGACCGGCGCGTCGCCGAGGTGCTCGGCGCGCAGTCGTATCGCGTGGTGCCCGAGCCGATGGCGCGCAACAGCCGTCCGTACGACGCGCGCCCCGCGTGCTGCGGCAACAACAATTGCATGCCGATTTGTCCGATCGGCGCGCTGTATCACGCAGCGTCGCACGCCGACAAGGCCGAACGCGCGGGCGCGGCGCTCGTCGCGCAGGCGGTCGCGTATCGCATCGAGGCGAACGATCGCGGCGAGATCGTCGCGATCCATTGCAAGGACCCGAACGGCCTCTCGACGCGCGTGACCGGCAGGCGCTTCGTCATCGCGGCGAACGGCATCGAGACGCCCAAGCTGCTTCTGATGTCGACGTCCGCGCGGTTTCCGAAGGGCATCGGCAACGGCTCGGATCAGGTCGGGCGCAATCTGATGGATCATCCCGCCGCGAGCGTCAGCTTTCTCGCCAACGAGGCGCTGTGGCCGGGACGCGGGCCAGTGGAGATGTCGTCGATCGTCGATTTCCGCGACGGGCCGTTTCGCGCGCAGCAGGCGGCGAAGAAGCTGCATCTGTCGAACGCGGCGCCGACGCTCGCCGTCACCCGGAATCTGCTGGATAAAGGGCTGACCGGCGGCGAGCTCGACCGGCAGATTCGCGAGCAATGCGCGCGCAGGCTCACGTTCGGCAGCTTTCACGAGCAACTGCCGTCGAGCGAAAATCGCGTGATGCTGTCGGCGCAAAAGGACGCGCTCGGCTTGCCGCGCCCGGAAATCGCGTATTCGATCGACGATTACGTGCGCAAGAGCGCCGCCGACACGCACGCGCAGTTCGCGCGCATCGCCGGGATTTTCGAGGGCACGGAAATCGAGCACGACGATTCGCTCGGCGCGAGCAGCCACATCATGGGCACGGCGATCATGGGCCGCGATCCGAACGATTCCGTCGTCGATGACGAATGCCGCGCGCACGATCATCCGAACCTGTTCATCGCCGGGAGCGCGGTGATGCCCGCGGGCGGCTCCGTCAACTGCACGCTGACGATCGCGGCGTTGTCGCTGCGGCTCGCCGGCACGATCGAGGCGTCCCTGCGATGAAGGCGCGGCTCGCGTGCCTGATCGTTCTGCTGGCGTGCGCGTCCGGCGCCGCCCAAGCGCAAACCAGAGTCGAGCAAGGCGAATACCTCGTGCGCGCGGGCGGCTGCATGAGCTGCCATACCGCCCGCTCGGAATCCGCGCGGCCGTTCGCGGGCGGCAGGCCGATCCCGACGCCGTTCGGCGACGTGTTCGCGCCGAACATCACGAGCGATCGCGAAACGGGCATCGGCGCATGGACCGACGCGCAGTTCATCCGCGCGATGCGCGAGGGCATCGGCAGGAACGGCGAGCGGCTTTATCCCGCGTTTCCGTACACGTCGTACACGCTGCTTTCCGACGCCGATCTGCTCGCGATGCGCGCCTATCTCGCGACCGTGCCGCCCGTGCGGTCCGCGACGCCGCGCAACACGCTCGCGTTTCCGTTCGATCAGCGCTGGCTCATGGCGCTGTGGAATCTTCTCGAGTTTTCGCCGCGGCGCTTCGTGCCCGATCCGTCGAAGAGCGCGGAGTGGAATCGCGGCGCGTATCTCGTCGAAGGGCTCGGGCATTGCGGTGAGTGCCACACGCCGCGCAACCGCATCGGCGGGCTGATGGGGAGCAAGCGGCTTGCCGGGGCGACGGTCGCGGGATGGCAGGCGGGCAATCTGACGCCGGATCGCGTCGCGGGCATCGGCCCGTGGCGCGACGACGAACTGCTGCGCTTTCTGTCGACGGGCGCCGCGCCCGGCCGTGCCTATGCGCTCGGACCGATGGCCGAAGTCGTCGCGACTGGCACGCAGCATCTGACGCCCGCGGATCTGCGTTCGATGATCGTGTATCTGCGCGCCGTGCCGCCCGTCGCGGCGAAAGACGCGCGCGTGAGCGACCCGGCGCGGGCGGACACGACATCGATCGATTCGGAAGGCGCGCGTCTTTACGCCGCCGCGTGCGCCAGTTGCCACGGCGCGACAGGCGAGGGCAGCAAGCCGTTTCCGCCGCTCGCGCGTGATGGCGGCGCGGCGGCGGCGAGCAATCTCGTTCTCGTGATCCTGCGCGGCGTGAATCGCAAGACCCGCGATGCGCACGCGCTGATGCCCGCATTCGACGCGCAATTCACCGACGAGCAGATCGCCGTTCTGAGCAACTTCGTGACGCGTCAATTCGGCGATCCACGCGCGTCGATCGATGCGAAAGCCGTCGCGCGGCTTCGCGTCATCGGGCAATAACTGCGTTGCAAAAGGTCGGGAACAGCACTTTTTACGTCGACCGGACGCGCCCCGGTAACGCCGCTGTAACGAGTGTGCGCGCGGCTTGCGTATTGCTTGCAAAAGCGATCCACCCCGCACACGGCGTCATTGACGAGCGCTATCATCGGCGCATGAATGGTCCTACCTATCCTATCGTCTGCAGGCATCCCGCCAATGATCTCGGCCGCGATTTCGTGGTCGGGGATCTGCACGGCTGCGTCGATGCGCTGCGTTATCTTCTGCACGAAATCGGTTTCGACGGCGCGCGGGACAGGCTGTTCTCCGTCGGCGATCTGGTCGATCGCGGCACGGATTCGCTCGCGGCCATCGATCTCATCGACAAGCCGTGGTTTTATCCCGTGCTCGGCAATCACGAGGATGCGCTGATCGCGGTCGCGACCGGCGCGATGCGCCGTCAATCGTGGTACGCGATCGGCGGCGCGTGGGCTGAAACCGTCCCCGACGATCAGCTTGCCGCGCTCGCCGCGCGGCTCTCGACGCTGCCGCTCGTGCGGATCGTCGGCGAGGGCGAGCGGCGCTTCAACGTGCTGCACGCGGAGTTCTTCGGCAACGACGCCGAACTCGATGCCGGCGACTATCACGAAGACGTCCGCGGGCAGATCCTTTGGGGCCGCAGCCTTGCGCTCGGTCACGCGGACCCCGGGCTGCAATTCGGCCTGTCGCCCACTTACTGCGGCCATACGCCGACGCGCGCGGTGAAGCAGATCGGCTCGCAGATTTACATCGATACGTGCGCGTTCGCGCCCGAAGGCCGGCTCACGATCGTGCAGGCCGGCACCGACGAGCGCTGGTCCGTAAAAGAGCGCTGGGCGTCGTCCGAAGGCGCGCGCGAACTCGCGCTGCCGTGACTCCGGTGCAACGCGGCACGCACGTTGCTCGACTCTTCGCCATCGATAGAAGACCAATCAGGCGAGGCGCGCGGTGGCGAAAATCGGAACGAACAACGAGACAGGCGGCGGCGCCGGCGACCGCCTGACGGCCGACGTGCAGGGCTGCCCGGATGATTTGCCGCCCGGCCTGCGCTACGTGGACGATTCGCGGCGCGGCTATACGCGCGAATGGATCGACGGCGCGTTCGCGTACTTCAACACGCAGGGCAAGCGCATCGACGACGAAGCCGAGATTCGCCGCATCAACGCGCTCGCGATTCCGCCCGCTTACACCGATGTGTGGATTTGCCCCGACTCGCGCGGCCATCTCCAGGCGACCGGACGCGATGCGCGCGGTCGCAAGCAATATCGCTATCACCCGCAGTGGCGCGAAACGCGCGACGCGAACAAGTACGAACGCATGCTCGCGTTTTCGGCGGTGCTGCCGAAACTGCGCTCGCGGGTTACGCGCGATCTGGCGCTCGACGGCATGCCGCGCGACAAGGTGCTCGCGACCGTGGTGCGTCTGCTCGATACGACGCTGATCCGCGTCGGCAGCGAGGAATACGCGCGCGAAAACCGCTCGTACGGCCTGACGACGTTGAGAAAGCGGCATTTGAAAGTGTCGGCGGGAACGTTGCGGTTCAAGTTTCGCGGCAAGAGCGGCATCGAGCACGATGTCGCCGTGAGCGACGCGCGGGTCGCGCGCATCGTCAAGCGCTGCATGGATCTGCCGGGGCAGGATCTCTTCCAGTATCTCGATGAGGACGGCGAGCGCCATTCGGTCTCTTCATCCGACATCAACGAATATCTGCGCGAGATCACCGGCGCGGATTTCACGGCGAAGGATTACCGGACGTGGGCGGGCAGCGTGTTCGCGCTCGCGGCGCTGAGAAAGCTGAAATGGGAGACGGTGACCGAGGCGCGCAAGCATGTCGTCGGCACGGTGAAGGAAGTCGCACAACTGCTGCGCAATACGCCCGCCGTGTGCCGCAAATGCTATGTGCATCCGGCCGTGATCGAGGCGTTCGAAGCCGGCGAGCTCGCCGAATCGATGCCCGCGTCGCGCCGTCACGGTCTCAAGACCGATGAAGCCGCGCTCGCGATCTTCCTCGAAAAGGAAGCGAAACGCCGCACGCGCGAGGCGGCGCGCAAGAACCGCAAAGGCGCGACGCCAAGCGACGCGCGCCTGACCCGGCTGCTCGGCGAATCGAGCCGCAAGGCGCGCGCGGGTGCGCTGAAATCGAGCGGCAAGAACGCGGCGTCGCAGGCGCTCGAGCAGGTCGGCAAGAAAGCGGCGAGAAAGGCGGCGCGCCCGGCGTCGAAGAAGCTCTCGCGCACGCGCACCGAAACGGCTGTGGCGATCGGCTCGGGAAGGTGAAACGTTTGCCCGTTCAGCCGACCTGATTCAGCTCGAACACGTAGTCGATCGCCTCGCCGTTCCAGTTGTATTCGAGATACGCCGCGTGCCGGCAGTCGCGCAGCATCGTCGTGCGCAGGGCGGCGAGGCATTCGCCCTGCGGATCGCGCACCGAGGGATACACGATCCCCGGCGCACCGGCCGCCCGCACCGCGCGTCCGAGCGCCTTGCCCGGGCCGTAGTCGTCCGGCGCGAGGATGCGCGGATCGAGGCCCGTTCGCGCGATCGCGTCGCCGCGCAGATCGACGACATCGCCGTGCGCCCGCACTGTGTAGAGACGCATCTGCTGGCGCGTCGGCGCTTCGTTCGTCGCGGCGAGAAAAAGCCCGGAGTGATAGCGCGTTTCCGCGATCGCCGTCTGCCGCTCGCGGCCGCAGTAAAACACGCCGTAGCTGCCGTCCGAGAAACGGCTGCCGTTCGGATTCAGATGCGTGAACGCCGCCATGATCGGCCCGCAGCCCGGCCCGAAACAGCGCTCTTCCGCGGGCACGAGATCGAGTTCGCCGATTTCGGTGCGCAGGCGGTCGTTGGTCATCGCCTCCAGTGCGTAGAGCGCTTCGAAGTCCTGCGGCGACGCCACGCGATCGAAGAGATTGACGGCAGGAAAGCGCGTGGGAATCACGCGATACGCCGGCGACCAGTCGAGCAGACTGTGCGGCCACTGTTCGCGCCAGTTCGGTGTGTCCTTGCTGAATGCAATTCCCATCACGCCCAGCCGCCTCGCATCGCGTCGAGATATTGGCGCACGGCGACGAGATCGCTGATATTGCCCGCCAGCAGCCGATCGAGCGCCGGACGCCCGCCGAACGGCGGCGCGGCATTGGGGCGGCGGATCCAGGTATCGGCGGCTTTCGGATCGGGGAGAAGGATTTGCAGCGCCTTGTAGATGCCGAGAATCAGCGAAAGGCGCTCGAGCGTGTCGCGAGCGAGGCGGGCGGATTCGGGGTCCTGCTTCCATTTGAAATAGGTGGAGCGCCCCGGCGAGCCGAGCAGCGTGATCTGCTCCTCGGCGGATAGCGCCCAGTCGCGGGCGATATTGAAGAAGGCGCGTAGACCGGCAGCGGATAGATCACCCGAATCCAGCGCCGGACGCGGCACCGGACGGCCGGCCGACGCATGTTCGGCGCGTGCGGCGTTGGGCATGTCGTTAAGTCTCCAAAGGAACTTTGCGATAATATTAGTCCACATTTGGATTAATGCAAGCCCGCTATGCGCTTTTTGACTCGAAGCGCCGGATCAGTCTTCGTCGTCGGTCGGGCCGTAGCGGCGGCCCGGTACGTGGGATTTGAGCGCATCGGCGATTTGCGACGGCGTGCAGTCGGCGGGAAAGACGCGTCGCTGCACGCGCTGGTCGGTCTTCGACGCCCATTCGACCATTCGGTAAGGCGCGCCCCACGGCGGCTCGACCGGCAGGGAAAGACGGCATTCGCGCAAGGTGAGCGCGTATTGTTTGCGCATCGTCGGAGCGAGATTGGCGAAGCTGCGGCGCGCGGCGGTGTTGGCTGGCATGGCACGTTCCTCACGGTGATGGCTCGGCCGTCCGGTGCGGACGGCGGCAACGGAGCCGGATCGCGAGACGAGTGTGTCGGCGCAGAATTAAGAGGGACTTAATCGCGCGCGACGCCGCATCGATGCGCGGCAAAACGCCGCTGCGAGCCGCCGAAGGCCGATGCATGCGCCGGTCAAGAGGCGCTTCGGCATTTTCGCCACGACGCGCGCCGCCTGTTTGCCGCGGCGTCGGCTTACTGTATATTCGTACAGCTTGTCCGCAACAGGAGCTCGCCGATGAACCCACGCAACGATCCGCTCGAAGCCGCTGCGCTCGAACGTTTCATGCGCGCGACGCGCGCGGTCAACGCGGCGTTCGACGCCACGCGCGGCGAGCCGGATTTCGAGCGGGACGGGCGCTCCGTCGCGCGCTCGATCGAGCGTCTCGACGCCGCGTTGCTCGAGCTGGAAACATCCGAGCAGACGCTCGACGCCATCCTCTCGCGCAGAGCGGGCCACTAACCGTTGGAGCGAATCACTTGAAGCGCGTATTCCTGATCGTCGTTCTTCTGATCGGCTCGTCGTCGCTTTTTGCGGCCGAGCGCTACACGGAAGTCTGGAATCCTCCCGAAGCACAGTCCGTCAAGGGCAAGAGCAAGACGCACGCGGCGCCGCAGACGGCAGCCAAAAAGAAGCACAAGAGCGCCACGTCCGTGAAGCAGGTCGCCGATAAAGCCGCTATCGAACAGGCGCCGGTCACGCCGCGTTCGAAGGCATCGTCGCCGAAGCAGAGCGAGCCGGCCATCCCGCGCAAGATCGAGCCGAACGGCCAGGTGATGCGCGTCTAGACCGCGGCCGCAATTGACAAAAAGGGGCGTCCCGCCGGGAGCGCCCCTTTTTTCTTACGCGGCCAACAGCAGCCGCGCGATGTCACAACCGACCCATCAGCAACAGAACGATCACTACGATCAGCACGACGCCGACGATCCCGCTCGGCCCGTAGCCCCAACTGCGGCTGTGCGGCCAGGAAGGAATGGCGCCGATCAAGAGCAGGATCAGGATGATCAGCAGTATGGTTCCGATCGTCATTTCGACTTCTCCTTATTCAAATGATCGCGTGACGGATCGGCGTCCGGCGCAGCCTCCCAACTGTCATCGACAGTCATGCGCCGAAGGAGCGGCGGTTCGTGGCCGCCGGCACGATCAGTCTTGCGATCGACGACTGCATACGAGCAATGGCCGTGCCAGTAGCGACGAAAGCCCGCGGCATCAGGCATTGCGGGCAGTGAGCGAACGTGCCCCAGCGTAGACGAATGTCGAAAAGGAGAGGCGAAACGAGGCGGGGCGGGCAAAACTTGCACGGCGCGCGAAAGCCTTCGCGCGCCGCTTTTTACGCAAGCGATCCGCTCAAAATAGGCCGCGGAACGCCCAGAACAGCAGGCCCGCGAGCGCGATCGAAACCGGCAGCGTCAGGATCCACGCGAGCGCGAGGCTGCGCACGGTGCGCCATTGCAGGCCGGAGCCGTTCGCGGCCATCGTGCCCGCGACGCCCGACGACAGCACGTGCGTCGTGCTGACGGGCAAGCCGTAGACATCGGCGGCGCCGATGGTCAGCATCGCGACGAGTTCCGCCGACGCGCCTTGTCCGTACGTCAGATGCGTCTTGCCGATGCGCTCGCCGACCGTCACGACGATCCGCTTCCACCCGACCATCGTGCCCAATCCGAGCGCGACGGCGACGGCGACCTTCACCCACGTCGGGATGAACTTCGTCGCGTGGTCGAGCTGCTTCTTGTAGTTGCCGAGCACGGCGTCGTCGTCCTTGGAAAAGGCGGGCGCTTTCTGCTTCTCCATGATGCGCAGCGCCTCCGACGCGATGTACATCTCGTTGCGCACGTTGCGGACGTTGCCCTGCGGCACTTCGGCCATCGTGTGGCTCGGGCGGATCTGCGCTTCGATCGAGTCGACGACGCGCTTCAGCGACGCGATCGTGTCCGGCGCGAGCGTCTTCGTCTGCACGTATTTCTCGACCTGCGCGCGCGCGTCGGCGGCGGGCGGAGCGCCGTTGCTGTAGCGCTGCAATACGTCCGATGCGCTGCGGCTCACCGCGACGAACGTCTGCGTTTCGCTCGCCGTCACGGCCTTGTTCAGCGCGTAGGCGGTCGGCACGGTGCCGATCAGGATCAGCATGATGAGGCCCATGCCTTTCTGGCCATCGTTCGAGCCGTGCGCGAACGACACGCCCGTGCATGTCAGGATCAGCAGACAGCGGATCCAGAACGGCGGCGGCGTGTTCTTCTCCGGCTCTTTGTAGAGCGCGGGCACGCGCACGACGAGCTTCAGCACGTAAAGCAGAAAACCCGCGAGGATGAAGCCGACGAGCGGCGAAAACAGCAGCGACTTGCCGACGGACATCGCCTGGCTCCAGTCGACGCCCGACGTGCCGTTCGTGCCGTGCAACATCTGGTTCATGAGGCCGACGCCGATCACCGAGCCGATCAGCGTATGCGAACTCGACGACGGCAGGCCGAGCGCCCAGGTGCCGAGATTCCAGATGATCGCCGCGATGAGGAGCGCGAAGACCATCGCGAAGCCCTGCGAACTGCCGACGCCGATGATCAGTTCCACCGGCAGCAATTGCAGGATGCCGAACGCGACCGCGCCGCTCGAAATCAACACGCCGATGAAATTCCATGCTCCCGACCAGACTACCGCTAAGTTTGGCGTCAACGAGTGCGTGTAAATTACAGTGGCGACAGCATTCGCCGTGTCATGAAAACCGTTGACGAATTCGAAGCCGAGCGCAATCAGGAGCGCGACGCCGAGCAGAATGTATGGAAACGCCGACGATTCGCGCACCGGCGCGAGATCTTCGAGCAGATGCAGGACGCAGTACACCGCGCCCGCGCCGATGGCGAGCAGAAAGAGCAGTAGCGCGAGGCGTTGTCCGAGCGTGCGGCCCGTCTGGGATTGAGGAAAGGCAATCTGGGTCATGAACGCGTCCTTGGGGCTGGTCCTGCGCGGGGTCGTATCGGAAAGGTGAAAAAGCAGACGAGAAGCGTTTCAGAAGCTCAAATGGGCATGTTTCCCGGCGCGTGTGTCGATTTCATGAATCGGGAAACGGCAGCCATTTCGTATGAATTGACGGGCGGCGTCAGATCGCCCGGGGAGACTTCATGACGATGTGGATCGAGGTGACGCTGCACGCGCATCGATCGGACGATGGAGCCGAGGACGCGCTGCATCGCGTGGCCGCATTCGCGGGCGCGGAACCCGTCCGGACGCGCTTCACGACGCGCGAGATTCCGCTGAAAACGCCGCGATGGCGGTTGTCGATCGAAACGCTCGAGGGCGCGCGCACGCTGTGCGCCGTGCAAAAAGAGAGCGTGCCGATGCCCGGCTTCACGCGCTATCGGACTTTCGCGCGGCCCGCGGGTGAGGATCTGGCGGCGTCGCTGATCGAATTCGCGCATGCCGACGACGCGCTCGCCGAGCCGCTCGCGAACGCGCATCGGGATATGGCGGCGGACTCGGAAGCCGGGCGCGAGATCGAACGCATCGAATGGCGCGTCGATGCCGGCGGCGCGGACATTCTCGCGTCGCTCGAAACTTCGGAAGGGGAACCGCCGATCTTGCGGCTCGCGGCGCCCGCGCTGAACGGCGCGCTGGACGCCGTCTTCGGGCTCGCGGGCGAGGTGATCGACGCCGCGCCGTTTTTCATCGCGCCGGACGACGAGCACGCATCGCAAGCGGAACCTGTGCATGCCGCGAAACTCGACCTGCCGCGCACGGCGACGCGCCGCGAAGCGTTCGTCGCCATCGCGGCGTCGGTGGCGGGGCAGTGGTTCGGCAACGCGGCCGCGTCGCGCGCGGGTCTGGGCGACGAGCACGTGCATCAGTTGCGCGTCGCGCAGCGTCGGCTGAAGACGCTGCTGAAGCTCTTTCGCGACGATATCGACGACACGTGGAATGCGCGCATCGCGCCCGATCTGAAGTGGTTCGGCGACCTGCTCGCCGATGCACGCGACTGGGACGTCTTCACCGACAGGACGCTGCCTGCCTACGCCGAATCGGACGACGACGCCACGCGCTGGCAACCGGTCATCGCCGCTGCGGACGTGAAGCGCCGCGTCGCGCGCGACAAGGTGCACGACGCGCTGGCGTCGAAGCGCCATGCACGCCTGATGCTCGCGTTCGTCGAATGGCTCGCGCGGTTCTCATCGCAGGAAGACGAGTCGCCGATGCGCTTTGTCAGCTTTGCCGAAAAACGCATCCGCAAGGACTACCGGCGTATCGCGCGCGCGCCCAATCTCGCGTCGCTCGAAGCGCATGAGCGGCATCGCGTCCGCATTCATGCGAAGCGCCTGCGATATGCGCTCGAATTCTTCCGCTCGGTGACGTCGCGGAGAACGCGTACCGACACGGCGAAGCTGCTCGGCGAATTGCAGACGGTGCTCGGCGAAGCAAACGATGCAGCCGTCGCCGCCGATCGGCTCGCGGCGCTCCCCGAAGCCACCGATTATCAGCGCGGTTTCGCGCGGGCCTGGGGTGCGGCGTCGGCGCGCAAGGACGCGCGCGAAGGCGAGCGGCTGCTGCGTTCGATGCACCGTCCGCGTGTGAAGGCATCGATATAATCCGTCCCATTGTTTCAGCACGATCACAGAGGCTAGAGATGAGTAAAACAGCACCGTCGAAGGTGCGCGATCCGCTGGAACTCGGTGGCTCCGTATGGCTGCGCAGCGGCACGGAGACGCTCGGGGGCGCGGCGCGCATTGCGCTTCTGGCCGCGATCCGCGACACGGGATCGATCACCGCCGCGGCGAAGGCCGTGGGCATGAGCTACAAGGGCGCGTGGGACGCCGTCGACACCATGAACAACCTTGCCGGCGAACCGCTCGTGACCAGCGCGGCGGGCGGCAAGGGCGGCGGCGGCACAACGCTCACGCCATCAGCGTTGCGTCTCATCGACACGTATCACGCGATCGAACGCGAGCATCGGAAATTTCTGGAACGGGCGGGCGCGGCCATCGAAGGCTTCGCCCACGATTGGGAACTGATCGGAAGATTGGGAATGAAAACAAGCGCACGCAACCAACTGGCCGGCAAGGTGACGAAGGTCACGCGTGGAGCGGTGAACGACGAAATCGAACTCGGCTTGCCCGGCGGGCAGACGATCGTCGCGGTCGTCACGCACGAGAGCACGCAGGCGCTGGGCCTGAAGGAAGGCAGCGATGCGTTAGCGCTTATCAAGGCGTCGTGGGTCATGCTGATGGAAGACACCGGCGCAAAGCTGTCGGCGCGCAACCAGTTGCGTGGCACGGTTGCCAGTCTGACGAAGGGCGCGGTGAACGCGGAGGTTTCGCTGTCGCTCGACGGCGGCACGACCATCACCGCGATCATCACGAACCAGAGCGCGGACACGCTCGGCCTGACGCAAGGTCAGAAGGCCGTTGCGGTGATCAAGGCGTCGAGCGTGATTATCGGCGTGAACGATTAAGGCATCATGCAGTGAACGCAGCGGCCGCGTCAGGCGGCCGCGCGGTCGTCCTGCGGCAGTTCAGTGCGGCGTTCCGGCGCGCGAAATTTCTTCGACTTCCAGCTTGCCCGCACATACGGACGCTCATGGCCCGACAGCCCGAGCGCGATTTCCGTGATCCATTGCTGCGTCGGCACGGGCACGCCGTGCAGCGCCACGACGACCGCCGCGAGACTCGCGGCGACGGGCGCCGGCGCGAGCCTGCCGGACTCGGCGCGCCACGTGAACCACACGAACGCGAGCGCGACGACCGCGCCGAGCGCGCAACCAGCGACCACTTCCGATACCGAATGCGCGTCGAGCACGACGCGCGACACGCCCACCCATACGCCCAGCAACAGACCGAGCGCGACGCCGATGGCGCGCCACGCGCCGCGCGCGGGCAACAGCGCGACGAAAATCGCGACGGGCAGCACCGCTGTGGACATCAGCGCATGTCCGCTGACGCCGGTGAAGTCGAGATGGCGCACGCCGATACCCCAGCCGATAAACGCGATCTTGCTCAACGCGACGAGGCCGCTCGCCGCGCCGAGCAGTGCGAGCCACGCGACAGAATATTTCCATCGATAGCCGACGGCGAGCCATGCGGCGACGATGAGGGCCACCGGCCCCATCACGCCGACGCTGCCGAGCGCGGTCACGGAGATCCAGGCGGAAACGGGTAGGTCTACGGTCATTGGTTTTGTGGGAATAAGGGTTGCTGCAGTGCGGCAGCGGCGAGCGGGCCGTTCTGCCGGCGGCTGGCGCTTCGACACGCTGCCGCAAATTCGCTCCAGTATAACGCTTGGGAACATACTGAATTATCCGACATTGCTTAAAGCGAGTTGACGGTTACATCGCGTAACTATCGTCTAATTTTGGGTATCTTCGCGATTTGCTGTTAATTCATCCCGAGATCTGTACGCTCAAGGCAGGTAATCCAGCCGTTTTGATGTTATTGTGCAATGCACAACACGGCGCGCGTTTTCGTCGCGCCATCCCATTGCATGAAGTGGAGGACCCAGCCGAAATGTCCAAAAGCCTTACCAAGCTCTGGTTGCGCGGCTTGAGACGCCTGGTCGCCGGCCAAGTCGAAGCGATCCGCACACCCAAGCCCCGTGCGGCGGCCAAGCCCGCGCGCGCGAAAACCGTCAAGTCGAAACTGAAATCGGGGGCGTCTGCGAAGGCGGCAACAGCGCCCCGCGCCAGCGCGCGTCCCGTGCCGCGCGAATCGCGTGTGCGTCCGCGCGCGTCGGCGTGGGCGCGCGGGAAGTGGGCGCGCTCGTATCATTCGGCCCCGCCGACGAGCGGCCGCTTCGTCAATCACATGTCGTACGCGCTCTATCTGCCGCCGAAAGCCGGGTCCGAGCCGGTTCCGCTCGTGGTCATGCTGCACGGTTGCAAGCAGAACGCCGACGAATTCGCGCAAGGCACGCGCATCAATCTGGTTGCCGATCGATACGGATTCGCGGTGCTGTATCCCGAGCAATCGAAGCACGATCACGCGCATCGCTGTTGGCGCTGGTATGACGATTCCGGTAGCGCCGGCGGTGGCGAAGCTGCGTCCGTCGTCTCGCTGGTGAACGCGATGGTCGAGCAGCACGATCTGGATCCGGAGCGCGTCTATCTTGCGGGCATGTCCGCCGGTGCGGGACTCGCGGCGCTGCTCGCCGTGCGTTATCCGCACGTGTTCGCGGCCGTCGGCCTGCACTCGGGCGTGGTGTTCGGCGAGGCGCGTTCGGCCATCGGCGCGATGGACGTCATGCGCCGCGGCGCGCGCAGCGATCCCGTCACGCTCATCGACGCGGCTGTCGACGTTCGCGATTATCCGGGCATGCCGGCGATCATCGTGCACGGAGAACTGGATTCGGTGGTCGCGGCCGCGAACGCCGAGCAGCTCGCCAAGCAGTTTCTGCGGCTGAACGGCTTCATCGACGCCGCAGGCAATCGCCGCGCGGGCGAGGCGCGCGAGGAAGCGCATCCGGATGGCGTCGTAACGGACTATTTCAAGAACGGCCGACGCGTGGTGAAGACGTCGATCGTGCGCGGCCTGGGCCATTCATGGGCCGGCGGCGACGATACCGTCGCTTTCCACTCGTCCAAAGGACCGGATTCTTCAGCGGTGATGTGGGAGTTTTTCAAGCACCAGCGGCGTCCGAGCGAGGCCGCGCGCGATGCGTACGTCGCCTGACGCCGGGCGCGCGGTGTTGCAGGTGTTGCAATTTAGTCTTTAGTATCAGCGTTCTAGCGATTAGGGCTGGCGTTGGATCAGGGATTACCCTATAATCCGCTTCATAGGTAGTAACCCCAGTATTCAAGCGAGGCCCACCATGTTCCTGCTCAGCCGCATTTTCCTGTTCCTGACCAAATCCGCCGATGAACGCGATCGCGCGCGCGACGACGCTTATCTCGCCGAAGCCACGGACATCTACGATCTCGAATATCGTATGAAGAAGCTGGATCAGCGTGCTACGGCGCGTCACCCGGCGTGGATGTCGAACTAAGCTCTGCCTTCGACGGTTCTGGAAAATGCCGGCCTTTTAGGCCGGCATTTTTGTTTCCGCTCGCGTCGTCTCAGACGAGCTTCACGCGCACATCCACGTTGTTGCGTGTCGCGTTCGAGTACGGGCAAACCTTGTGTGCTGCATCGACCAATGCCTGAGCGTCGGGCGCGTCGAGGCCCGGCAGCGACACGCGCAGCTCGATATCGAGCTTGAATCCGCCTGCATCGTTGGGACCGACGCCCACGTCCGCCGTTACGCTTGTATCGGCCGGCACTGCGCGCTTTTGCTGACCCGCGACGAACTTCATAGCTGAGAGAAAGCAGGCGGAATAGCCCGCAGCGAACAATTGCTCGGGATTCGTACCCGGTGCGCCCGTTCCGCCCAGTTCCTTGGGCGCGCTCAACTTCACGTTCAATTGCTCGTCCGAGGAAATGGCGCGGCCATCGCGTCCACCGGTGCTGGTTGCCGTCGCCTTGTACAGGATGCTCATCGTTTCTCTCCTTATGTTTCGGTTGTCAGATCAATGTTGCGTTCACCACGGCGTAAATATATCGCGCTATTAATTAGCGTGCAAATTAAAATTCGACGATGGGGCCGTTAGCGTGTTGCTATCGGTTCGGATCAGTCGTCGATGTACTCGCCGAGGGAGGCGCGCAGCCGCACCAGATCGTTGCGCAGACGCAGCATCGCGTCGATGTCCGAACCGGAGGCGCAGTAGATTTCGCTGGGAATCGCGCGGGCGGCTTGTTTCAGCGCGGCGCCGGCGTCGGTCAGTCGGATGTGAACCTGGCGCTCGTCTTCCACGCCGCGCACGCGCTCGACATAGCCCTGCGCTTCGAGACGCTTGAGAAGCGGTGTCATCGTCGCGGAATCGAGCGAGAGACGCGCGGCGATTTCCTTGACCGTGAGGTCGTCGGATTCCCAAAGCACGAGCATCGCCAGGTATTGCGGATACGTCAGCCCGAGCTTCTCCAGCAGCGGCTTGTACGCCTTCGTCATCGCGAGCGAAGTCGAATAGAGCGCGAAGCACAACTGCTGATCGAGTTCGAGCGGAAACTCAGGCAAAACGTTTGACGAGGTCATGACAGAGGCGCGGCGAAAGGCCGGGATGGCCGATCTCGCTAGTGTACGTGCAATGCTTCGCGCACGAATCATCGCCGCGCCCGTTCGAAGAGCGCGGCATCCGGTCAAGCCTTGGGCGTGCCCGGTGCGTCGGGAATGTCCGGCGAATCGGGGGACTGCACGCCGAAACAGCCGCGATACGTCGCGTAAAACGAGCAATACAGCGCGGTCGTGACGATGATCGATGCCGGCATCAGCACCGCGAGCGCCATTTCCTGTCCCACGCCGAGCGCCTGCATCAGCGTGGTCAGGCCGAACGAGACCGCGAGCGCGATCAAGATCCACAGCACGCCGTAAAAAATGAACGCGCCGCGATTGCGCCAGCACGAGACGAGGCTGAAGAACAGCGCCTTCGCGGGCGGCACGTCGTGCCACGCGACGAGGATCGGCGCGAACCAGAACAGCATCGCGATCGGGACATAGCACGCCATCGCGACGAGCACCGCGAGCGGACTGAAGCTCGCGGCAACCGTTTCCGGATCGCCGCTCGGGCCGTCGCCCATCATGATGCTGAGCAGCGTGCCGCCATCCACGAGCGCCGACGCCATGAAGATGACCATCATCGCGACGATGTACAGCGCGCCCAGCGCGAGCAGCCTGCGCGCGACGACGCTGCCGTACGAGCGGAATCCGTCGACGAGAATGGTCGGCCAGACGGGCTTGCCCGCGATCGTGTTGCGGCACGCCGCCATGAAGCCGACCGCGACCCCCGGAATGAACAGCAGCGGCAGCAACGGGCCGACGAGCGGCACACGGGAGATCAGCGTCATCACGAACAGATACGCGAAGAACACCGTGAGGAAGGCAAACGGGTTGCGGCGGAACAGCCAGATGCCCTGACGGAACCACACGTAGCCGGTCTTGGCCGGAACTTCGATCAGTCGCATGTTGCTGGTTATCGATTGGCGGGAGAAGCGGCTTTGACGCGTTCGCGCAGAATGCGTTCGAAATGGCCGGGATCGTGCGCTTTGAGCATTTGGGCTTCGCGCGGGCGATGAAAGTCGAAAAGGCGCGAGACCCAGAAGCGCATCGCGCCGGCGCGCAGCATGTCGTTCCAGTGACGCTCTTCGGCGGGCGTGAACGGACGCACCGTCTGATAGGCGCGCAGCATCGCATCGACGCGCGCGGGATCGAGCACGCCGGTGGCGAGATCGATGCACCAGTCGTTGACCGTTACGGCGACATCGAACAGCCACTTGTCGACGCCCGCGAAGTAGAAGTCGAAGAAACCGCCGAGGCGCGCGTGCCCGCGGCCGTGCGCGAACAGCACGTTGTCGCGGAACAGGTCGCAATGGCACGGGCCTTCCGGCAGCGACGCGTAATCCGCCGAGCCGAAAAATTCAGCCTGATGCGCGAGTTCGTCTTCGAACAATGCCCGCTGCTCGCCGCTTAAAAATTCGGCGATCGACGGCGCCTTCTGCTGCCACCATGAAAGGCTGCGCAGATTCGGCTGATGCTGCGCAAAGTCGCGCCCCGCGAGATGCATGCGTGCGAGCATCTGCCCCACTTCGATGCAATGCGCGGACGTCGGCGCGAGTTCGGGCGCGCCTTCGAGCTTCGTCACGATCGACGCGGGCTTGCCATGCAGCATGCCGAAGAGCGAGCCGTCGCGGCGCGGCATCGGATCGGGCACGGGCACGCGATGCGAAGCCAGATGGCGCATCAGATCGAGATAGAACGGCAGTTGCGTTGCCGTGAGATTCTCGAAGATCGTGAGCACGTACTCGCCGTGCGTCGTCGTGAGAAAGAAATTGCTGTTCTCGATGCCCGACTGGATGCCGCGAAATTCGACGACATCGCCGAGATCGTAGTCTTGCAGCCAGTCGCCGAGGTCGGCGTTGGTGACGGGAGTGAAGACGGCCATGCGGGAAACGTCGGTCAGGTTGGACGGCCAGGAAGAGGCCGGTGAACGGTGGCGCCGGGCATGCAGCCACGGTGCCGCGACCCGCCCGGAAAGAGCGGGTCCGAAGCCATCTTTAGGTGATCAGTAATGCAGGTTGATCGACGGCAGGCGCGTACTGGCCTTGCCGTTGTCGCGCACTTGCGGCGACGTGTCGGCGGGCGCGCTCATCTGATAGCGCGTGCCGAAATTGGAACGCACGTCGATTTCGACGGGCTTGCCCTTGTCGCGGAATTCGGTGATCTCGGTGCCGTTGGTGCTCAGCTCGTGATAGCTCGGTGTGCGCGGCGGCGAAATCTCGACTTTCGAGCTGACGTTCGCGGGCGGACGGTTGATGGATTTCAGATCGGGCAGGCCCGCCGCTTCTTCCGGCGACATTTTCTGCACCGCCGGTTGGGGTTCTGCGTTCGCGGCTTGCTGCGCCGGCTGCGCGAATGCGCCGAAGCTTGCTGCGGCGAGGACTGCCGCGGCGGCGGCGCAAAGGTGCGGCTTCATGATGGTTCTCCAGGCGATGGCCGGATTCTAACAAAACGGTTGCTGACTGAGCGGCGCGCGCGCAGCCAACGCCTTATTTTGCGCCGCTTTCGCGAAATTTGACTTCGAACGTCAAAAACGTGTTGCGAGGTGTGATCGCACGCACTCACGTGAGGAGGGACTTCATGGTCCGCACATTCTTCCGTGTTAATGTCGATTCATTACGAGGGCATCGAAGAAAGACACAAGATCATGACAAACGACCGGACTCAAAGCACGCAGGGCACGCCTGCCAACGATTTTCCGACCGAATCCTTCGAAGATCCCGCTGCGGCGGTCGCGCGTCTGTCGGCGATCTATGAAGCGAATACCGCATTTCTGCGCGATGCATTCGCGCGCTATCGCCGCAACGAGCAGTTCACGCATCGCGTGCGCGCGTGCTATCCGTTCGTGCGCGTGCGTACCGAGCTCAACTCGCAGATCGATTCGCGGCGCTCATATGGCTTCGTGGCGGGGCCGGGCATCTACGAAACGACGCTGACGCGTCCCGATCTTTTCGGCGATTACTATCGCGAGCAATTGCGACTGCTGACGAAGAACCATCACGTCGGGCTCGAAGTCGGTGTGTCGGCGCATCCCATTCCGATTCACTTCGCGTTCGCGGAAGGCATCCATCTCGAAGGCGATCTCGATCGCGACCGGCTGCTCGCGATGCGCAATATCTTCGATACGCCCGACCTCGCGCTGCTCGACGATCGGATCGTCAACGGCACGTACGAGCCGGGGCCGGGCGAGCCGCACCCGCTTGCGCTCTTCACGGCCGCGCGTGTCGATTTCTCGCTGCATCGGCTGAGGCATTACACGGCCACGTCGCCCACGCACTTCCAGAATTACGTGCTGTACACGAACTACCAGTTCTATATCGACGAGTTCGTGAAGCTCGGCCGCACGATGATGTCGCGCGCCGACGACGAGGAAACGCGCGCGTATCGCAGCGCGTATTCATCGTTCGTCGAACCGGGCGATGTCGTCACGTACAACGCGAATCTCGGCGAGCAGCCGGAGGAAGGCGCGCAGCCCGCGCGTCTGCCGCAGATGCCCGCGTATCACCTGAAACGCGCGGACGGCAGCGGCATCACGATGGTGAACATCGGCGTGGGGCCGTCGAACGCGAAGACGATCACGGATCACATCGCGGTGCTGCGTCCACATGCGTGGATCATGCTCGGACATTGCGCGGGGCTGCGCAATACGCAGCGTCTCGGCGATTACGTGCTGGCGCACGGCTATGTGCGCGAGGATCACGTTCTCGATGACGATCTGCCGCTTTGGGTGCCGGTGCCTGCGCTCGCGGAAGTGCAGGTTGCGCTGGAGCGCGCGGTGGCGCAGGTGACGCAGCTCGAAGGCGTCGAACTGAAGCGCGTGATGCGTACGGGCACCGTCGCGAGCGTCGATAACCGCAACTGGGAGTTGCGCGATCATCGCGAGCCGGTGCGGCGTTTGTCGCAAAGCCGCGCGGTGGCGCTCGATATGGAGAGTGCGACGATTGCGGCCAATGGATTCAGATTCCGCGTGCCGTACGGAACGCTGCTATGCGTGTCCGATAAGCCGCTGCACGGTGAATTGAAGCTGCCGGGAATGGCGGATCAGTTCTATCGCGCGCAGGTGGATCAGCACTTGCAAATCGGCGTCAAGGCGATGGAACTGCTGCGCGAGAATGGGTTGTCGAAGCTGCATTCGCGGAAGTTGCGCAGCTTCGCGGAAGTGGCGTTTCAATGATGCCTTCTGCGTGAGACGATGCGAGCGGTTCATGAAACCGCTCGCATCGAGTCTCGATTAAAGATAGAACATCCGATCCTCATCCGACTTGCTCTCAGCCGGCTGTTCGACCGATTCCTCGCGATCTTCATAGAAGCGCAACACGGCTTCGAGCACCTGATCCGGATCGTCGATGACTTGCATCAGGTCGAGATCCTTTTCGCTGATGACGCCATTGGTCAGCAACGTGTTCTTGAACCAGTCGAGCAGGCCGGCCCAGAACTCCCCGCCGACGAGCACGATCGGAACGTGACGTGACTTCTTCGTCTGGATGAGCGTGAGCACTTCCGCGAGCTCGTCCAGCGTACCGAAGCCGCCCGGCATCACCACGACCGCGTCCGAGTTCTTCACGAACGTGACCTTGCGCGTGAAGAAGTGACGGAAGCGGAGCGAAATGTCCTGCCACTGATTGCCCGATTGCTCGTGCGGCAACTCGATGTTCAATCCGACCGAAGGCGACTTGCCCGCGTGCGCGCCTTTATTCGCCGCTTCCATGATGCCCGGCCCGCCGCCGGATATGACGGCGAAGCCCGCGTCGGAGAATTTCTGCGCGATTTCGATCGTGAGCTGATAGTACGGCGACTCCGGTTTCAGACGCGCCGAACCATAGATGCTGATGGCAGGGCGGATCTCCGAGAGGTACTCGGTCGCCTCGATAAACTCTGCCATAATCGTGAACATCTGCCACGATGCGCGAGCCTTCTTGGCCGTCGCGCGCTCTTGATCTGCGAGCGATCGCAGACTCGGAATCACTTTTCTCTTGTTCATAATGCCTGAAGAACTAAGTCTTGAAGGTAAGACCCTGCTATTGGTCGACGGTTCTAGTTACTTGTACCGGGCCTACCATGCAATGCCGGACTTGCGAGGCCCCGACGGCGGGCCCACCGGCGCTCTGTATGGAATGATCAACATGCTGCGGCGCTTGCGGCGCGAAATCAATGCAGAGTATAGCGCGTGCGTATTTGATGCCAAAGGCAAGACTTTCCGCGACGACTGGTACGCCGACTACAAGGCCAACCGCCCTTCGATGCCCGAAGACCTCGCGAAGCAGATCGAGCCGATCCACGTCGCCGTGCGCGCGCTCGGCTGGCCGCTCGTGATGATCGAGCGCGTCGAGGCGGATGACGTCATCGGCACGCTCGCGGTCGAAGCCGAAAAGCGCGGCATGAAGGTGATCGTGTCGACGGGCGACAAGGATCTGGCTCAACTCGTGACGGATCATGTCACCCTCATCAATACGATGACCAACGAAACGCTCGACCGCGCCGGCGTGCTCACGAAGTTCGGCGTGCCACCGGAGCGCATCGTCGACTATCTGTCGCTCATCGGCGATACCGTCGACAACGTGCCGGGGGTCGAAAAATGCGGTCCCAAGACAGCGATCAAATGGCTCACGCAATACGAAACCCTTGATGGCATCGTAGAGCATGCGAACGAGATCAAGGGTGCGGTAGGAGACAATCTGCGCAAGGCTCTGGACTTCCTGCCGATGGCGCGAAAGCTCGTTACCGTGCACACGGAATGCGACCTTACATCGCAAATCGAATCGATCGATGCGACGCTTCAATCGCGTCCCGAGTCGCGCGACGAACTGCGCGACGTGTTCCTGCGTCACGGCTTCAAGACGTGGCTGCGCGAAGTCGAAATCGCCGATGCCGTCGAAGGCCCGACCGATACGCCGCCCGCCGAAGTCACCGAAATCGTGCATCACTATGAGACGGTGCAGACATGGGAGCAGTTCGATGCGTGGCTCGAGCGCATCAATGAAGCGGAGCTCACATCGTTCGATAGCGAAACCACGTCGCTCGATCCGATGACCGCGCAGATCGTCGGCATGTCGTTCTCTGTCGAGCCGGGGCATGCGGCGTACATTCCGGTCGCGCATCGCGGGCCGGACGCGCCCGAGCAACTGCCGCGCGACGAAGTGCTCGCGAAACTCAAGCCGTGGCTCGAAGATGCATCGAAGAAAAAGGTCGGCCAGCATCTGAAGTACGACGAGCAGGTGCTCGCCAATTACGGCATCGAAATGCGCGGCGTCGAGCACGACACGCTGCTGCAATCGTACGTGCTGGAATCGCATCGTCCGCACGACATGGACAACCTCGCGTTGCGTCATCTCGGCGTGAAGACGATCAAGTACGAAGACGTCGCGGGCAAGGGCGCATCGCAGATCGGCTTCGATGAAGTGCCGCTCGACAAAGCCTCCGCGTATGCGGCCGAAGACGCCGATATCACGTTGCGTCTGCATCAGGCGCTCTATCCGCAAGTGGCGCAGGAGGAAGGCTTGTTGCGCGTGTATCGCGACATCGAAATGCCGACTTCGCGCGTGCTGCGCAAGATGGAACGAAACGGAGTCCTGATCGATCGCGAACGGCTCGAAGCGCAGAGCAACGAGATTGCGAAGCGGCTCATCGATTTGCAGGCGCAGGCGTACGAATTCGCGGGCGGCGAGTTCAATCTCGGCTCGCCGAAGCAAATCGGCCAGATCTTCTTCGAGAAGCTGCAATTGCCGGTCGTGAAGAAAACGCCGAGCGGCGCGCCTTCCACCGATGAAGAAGTGCTGCAGAAGCTCGCCGAAGACTATCCGCTGCCGAAGGTGCTGCTCGAGCATCGCGGGCTGTCCAAGCTCAAGTCCACTTACACGGACAAGCTGCCGCGCATGGTCAACGCATCGACGGGACGCGTGCATACGAACTATGCGCAGGCCGTCGCGGTGACGGGGCGCTTGTCGTCGAACGAGCCGAACTTGCAGAACATTCCGGTGCGAACGGGCGAAGGGCGGCGCATTCGCGAAGCGTTCATCGCATCGCCGGGCTGCAAGATCGTATCGGCGGATTACTCGCAGATCGAGCTGCGCATCATGGCGCACATTTCCGGCGACGAATCGCTGATGCGCGCGTTCAGGGAAGGCGAAGACGTGCACCGGGCGACGGCGTCGGAAGTGTTCGGCGTCACGCCGCTCGAAGTCGACAACGATCAGCGCCGCATCGCGAAGGTCATCAACTTCGGCCTGATCTATGGCATGAGCTCGTTCGGGCTCGCGTCGAATCTCGGCATCACGCGCGATGCGGCGAAGCTTTATATCGACCGCTATTTCGCGCGTTATCCCGGCGTTGCCGCGTACATGGAAAATACGCGCGTGATCGCGAAGGCGAACGGCTTCGTCGAAACTGTGTTCGGCCGGCGTCTGTGGCTGCCCGAGATCAATGGCGGCAGCGGGCCGCGCCGTCAGGCGGCGGAGCGCGCGGCGATCAACGCGCCGATGCAGGGCACCGCCGCCGATCTCATCAAGCTCTCGATGATCGCGGTGCAGGACTGGCTCGAAGCGTCGGGCATCGGCGCGAAGATGATCATGCAGGTGCACGACGAACTCGTGCTCGAAGTGCCCGAAGAGGCGCTGCCCGAGGTCAGGAAGCGCTTACCTGAACTGATGTGCGGCGTCGCGAAGCTGAAAGTGCCGCTCGTCGCGGAAGTGGGCGTCGGCACCAACTGGGAAGAAGCGCACTGAAATTCCCGGTGCAAGGACATATGCGCGGATGTCGCATATGTCCGACATGTTGGTGACTCGCTTGTGACTGTCACCGAAGCTCCGCACAATGTTTCAATCGAGGAAGATAAGCACGAAGGCCGATCGAATATAAAAGCACAGGGAGAGTTCCATGCATCGCTTCATCATCATCGGCGGAGGCGCAGGCGGCCTCGAACTCGCAACTCGTCTCGGCGACCGTTTCGGCTCGACGGATTCCAAAACGCCGCCGAAAGCGCAAGTCACGCTCGTCGACCGCAACCCGACGCATATTTGGAAACCGCTCCTGCATGAAGTCGCGGCGGGCAGCATGGATCCCTTCACGCAGGAACTCGAATACGCGGCACAAGCCCTGTGGCACGGCTTCGAGTTTCAGCAGGGCGAACTCGTCGGACTGAATCGGGCGGCGAGGCGCATCACGATCGGCGCGTTGCGCGACGAAGAAGCCGGCGAACTGCTGCCCGAGCGCGAGTTGGAGTACGACACGCTCGTCATCGCGATCGGCAGCACGACGCATTTCTTCGGCGTCGAAGGCGCGCAGCAGAATTCGATCGCGCTCGATACCGTCGGTCAGGCGGAGCTCTTCCGCAAGCGCCTGATCGCGGCCTGCATGCGCGCGGAGCATTTCGCACCGGAACCCGTCGCGGCGGGCGTGGACGAAGTCGACGAAGAGCCCGGCGTCGATCCCGTGCCGCGCATTCAGGTGGCGATCGTCGGCGCGGGCGCGACGGGCGTCGAATTGTCGGCGGAATTGCGCAATACCGCGCAAGTGCTTTCCGCATACGGCTTGCACAAGCTCGATCCGAAGCACGATATCGGCATCGTGCTGATCGAGGCCGGGCCACGCATTCTGCCCGCATTGCAGGAACGCGTGTCCAGCGCGACGGCGGAACTGCTGACCAAGCTCGGCGTAAAGCTGATGACGGGCGAAACCGTCGCGCAGGTCTCGCGCGACACGATCCGCACGGCGAGCGGCAAGACGATTCGCGCGGATCTCACAGTCTGGGCGGCGGGCATCAAGGCGCCCGCGATTCTCAACAATCTCGACGGACTTCCGACCAATCGTCTCGGCCAGCTCGTCGTGCGTCGCACGCTGCAAACCGAAACCGACGAGAACGTCTTCGCGCTCGGCGATTGCGCCGCGTGTCCGTGGCCCGGCAACGAGCGCAACGTTCCGCCGCGCGCGCAGGCCGCGCATCAGCAGGCGAGCTTCCTTTTCAAGTTGTTTGAGCGGATGTTGCAGGGCAAGCCGTTGCCCGAGTACACGTATCGCGATTTCGGCTCGCTGGTGTCGCTCGGCCATTACAGCGCGGTCGGCAATCTGATGGGCGGGTTGATCGGCGGCAACATGCTGATCGAAGGCCTCTTCGCGCGCTTCATGTACATGTCGCTGTATCGCCTGCATGTGGCCGCGCTGCACGGCTATGCGCGCATGGTGCTCGATACTGTCGCGCACTGGCTGCGCCGTTCCACCGCCCCGCGTGTCAAGCTGCACTGACGGAATAGATCCGCTGCGCCGTTCGTTTAAAGCTGTTTAGAATGAGCGGCGCGCTTAATGCATAACGCGCGTTCATCGTCGTGCAGCGCCGCGCGTCGTGACGCCTTGATCGCGTCGCGCGGATTTCAACGATCCTCGCCGTCGCGCGATCGAGTACGCGCCGCGACGGCATTGCCGCGGGAGCTTCGTATGCTAGACCCTGAAGTCGACAGCCTCATTCCGCACGTCCCGTTCAACCGACGCAATTTCATCAAGGCGACCTTCGGCACCGGCTTCGCGGCCGCCGTGCTGCCGGTGTCCGCGCAAACCGTTCACACCGACAGCGATGGGCTGGAAGCCGGCGCCATCGGCATACGCGGCGCGGATGGCACGCTCGTGCCGGCGTACCGCGCGCAGCCCAAAGGCAAGACGCATTTGCCGGTCATCATCGTGATTCACGAGATTTTCGGCGTGCACGAGCATATCGCCGACGTCTGCCGGCGCTTCGCCAAGCAGGGTTATCTCGCCATCGCGCCGGATCTCTACACGCGTCAGGGCGATGCATCGGCCTACAAGTCGATGCAGCAGCTCAACGAACAACTCGTGTCGAAAGTGCCCGATGCACAAGTGATCTCCGACATCGATCAGACGGTCAAATGGGCGGGCGAGCATGGCGGCGATCCGAAGCGCGTCGGCATTACCGGGTTTTGCTGGGGCGGGCGCAT
Organism: Caballeronia sp. ATUFL_F1_KS4A; assembly: GCF_023630905.1. Lineage (NCBI taxonomy): Bacteria > Pseudomonadati > Pseudomonadota > Betaproteobacteria > Burkholderiales > Burkholderiaceae > Caballeronia > Caballeronia sp. ATUFL_F1_KS4A. The sequence continues at coordinate 48,196 of NZ_JALQEB010000026.1, forward strand.
CACCTGGCTCTATGCCGAGCACAATCCCAATGTGAAGGCGGCCGTGGCGTGGTACGGACGGCTCGTCGGCAACAAGACCGAGAACACGCCGGCCAATCCGATCGACCTCGCGGGCCAGCTCAAAGTGCCGGTGCTCGGCCTATATGGCCGGCAGGATCAGAGCATCCCGCAGGATACGATCGAGCAGATGAAACAGGCGCTCGCGAACGACCCGCCGCCCGCGAAAGACTCGCAGTTCGTCGTGTACGACGACGCGCCGCATGCGTTCTTCGCGGATTATCGGCCGAGCTATCGCAAAGCCGACGCCGAGGACGGATGGAAGCGCGCGCTCGCGTGGTTCCGCGAGCACGGCGTCAAATAACGGCGTTCACGGATTCGGGCCGGTCGCGACGGGCCGGCCCGGATCGGCGCTCCACTCGCTCCACGAGCCGGGATAGAGCGCCGCGCCGTGCAGGCCGGCGATCTCCATCGCGAGCGCGTTATGGCATGCCGTCACGCCCGAGCCGCATTGCAGGACGACGCGGTCCGCCGGCGTCGTGCCGACGAGCGAACCGAACGCCTCGCGCAGTTCGTGCGCGGTCTTGAAGCGGCCTTCCGCCGTCAGATTGTTCTTGAAAAAGTGATTCAGCGCGCCGGGAATGTGCCCGCCGACGGGATCGATCGTCTCATTCTCGCCGCGGTAACGATCGGCGGCGCGCGCATCGATCAGCAGATGATCGCGCGTGCCGATGCTGCGCTCGATCGCCGGGGCGTCGATCGTCACCTGAAGCGGCGCGCCGGCCTTGAACGTGCCCTGCCTCTTCGGCGGCACGGCGGTATCGAGCGGATTGCCCGCGGCTTCCCAGGCCTGCAGGCCGCCGTCGAGCAACGCGACGGAATCGTGCCCGAGCCAGCGCAGCAGCCACCAGAGACGCGCGGCGTACATGCCGCCGTGGGCATCGTACGCGACTACTTGCTGGCCCTCGTTCAGGCCGAAGCTGGCCAGTTTGGCGACGAGCGCGGCGCGCTCCGGCAGCGGATGACGCCCGTTCGTGCCCGTCTTGACGCCGGACAGATCTCGATCCAGATGAAGATAGTGCGCGCCGGGAATATGCCCTTGCGCATAGGCCGCTTCGCCGGATTCGGGCGCGGCCAGATCGAAGCGGCAATCGAAGACGAGCATGCTGCCGGGCGCGGCGGCGAGCCGTTCGGCGAGATTCGCCGCCGAGATGAGCGTGGTGTAGTGGGTGTGCGGCATGACGGCTCCTGTGCGTCGCTCATGTGCGAGACTTGAACCGTTAGTCTAAACAAAAAGGCGGGCCTGAAAGCCCGCCTTTTCGTAACTCTGGCCGAACGGCCTATATCAGATCGCGCCGAGCTGATGCCGCAAGAACTCGTGGAAGTGCTGCATGCCGGATTCCATCGGGCTCTGATACGGCCCGACCTGATTCTCGCCGCGCGACATCAGCGCGCGCCGGCCCGCGTCCATGCGCTCGCCGATTTCGTCGTCCTCACGCGCGGTTTCCATATACGCAGCGCGCTCGGCCTCGATGAACTCACGCTCAAAAAGCGCGATTTCCTCGGGGTAATAGAACTCGACGATGTTCGTCGTCTTCTGCGTGCCTTGTGGAATCAGCCACGACACGATCAGCACATGCGGATACCACTCGATCATCAGACCGGGGTAATACACCATCCAGATCGCACCGAACTCGGGCGGCGCGCCGTTGCGAAAGCGCAGGACTTCGTCGTGCCACTTGCGATACGTCGGGCTGCCCGGCTTTTCCAAGTTCTTGTGGACGCCCACGGTCTGGACGCTGTACCAGTCGCCGAATTCCCACTCGAGGTTGTCGCACGACACGAAGCTGCCGAGTCCCGGATGGAACGGCGCGACGTGATAGTCCTCGAGATAGACTTCGATGAACGTCTTCCAGTTGTAATTGCACTCGTGCACTTCGACGTGATCGAACATGAAGCCCGAGAAGTCGAAGTGCTTTGCGGTGCCAAGCCGCGCGAGATCCGCGGCGACGTTGCGGCCCTCCGATTCGAAGAGCAGGCCTTGCCAGTTCTGCAGCGAAGTCTTGCCGAGGTTCAGGCAGGGCTTGTCCGCGAAATGCGGCGCGCCGAGCAGTTGACCGTTGAGATCGTAGGTCCAGCGATGCAGCGGGCAGACGATGTTGTCCGCGCTGCCGCGGCCATTGAGCATGATCGCCTGGCGATGGCGGCACACGTTGGACAGCAGTTCGATATTGTTCTGCTGATTGCGGACGAGCACGCGCCCTTCGCCTTCGCCCGGAAGCGCGAAATAGTTGCCCGCTTCGGGAACCATGAGTTCGTGCCCGACGTAGCGTGGACCTTGCTTGAAAAGTGTGTCGAGTTCGCGCGTAAGAAGCGCTTCGTCAAAGTAAGCCGTGACTGGCAGCTGACTGTGAATGGCGTTCAGCTGCAATGCATTGCTCAGATTGGACATTCCCACTCCCGTTAAGACGTGAAAGCAGTGAACAACCCAACCATCGAAGATTCGATTTAGGGAGCCCGCGATTATACCGAAATCCGCATCCTTGGGGTGCTTAAGGTCTTGATTTGGGTATAAATTGTCGCGAGAGTTCCTCGCAATCGTTGCGCCCGCGCGCTTGAATCGCACGTTCCTTCCCGATTGGCGGAGAATCCGGCAAAGCAATCTCGACGGTCCCGCGTGGACGGGATGCGGGTCGAAAATTTGGCTTTTGCCGTAGAATGTGCGACTTGGTTCCAAAAATTCAATTGCACATCCACGATTCATGGCGAAGACCGCTGTCCAGGAAACAGGCGAGCAAACCGGCGCAAGCGCACAGAGCGCGGACGCCGCCCCGCTTCCCGAGAATTACGAGGCGGCGCTGGCAGAACTCGAATCGCTCGTCGCGCGCATGGAAGAGGGCGCGCTGAGCCTCGAGGAATCGCTTGCGGCATACCGCCGCGGCGCAGCGCTTGTCGGCTTTTGCCAACAGCAACTCGAAAAAGTTGAGCAGCAGGTACGCGTTCTCGATGGCGAGACGCTCAAACCGTTGCCCGCCGAGGTGCAGCGCGCCACGCAGGGTGCCGGAGCGACGAACGACGACGGGGACGACGACCTATGACCTTCGAACAATGGATGCGCGCGACGCTCGATCGCGTCGAGACGGCGCTGGAACACTATCTTCCGGGCACGGACGTCGCGCCGGCGCGCCTGCACGAAGCCATGCGCTACGCGGTGCTGGGCGGCGGCAAGCGCGTGCGGCCCCTGCTCGTCCACGCGGCGGGCGAGCTGACCGGCGCGAGCGCGCAGGCCGTCGAAGCGGCGAGCGCGGCACTCGAGATGATCCACGTCTATTCGCTGGTGCATGACGATATGCCCGCCATGGATGACGACGCGTTGCGTCGCGGCAAGCCTACCGTACACATCCAATATGACGAAGCGACGGCACTGCTCGTCGGTGACGCGCTGCAATCGCAGGCGTTCGTCGCATTGACGGCGGAAGGCAACGGTTTGAGCGATGCCCAGCAAGCCGCGCTCGTGCGCGAGCTGGCGGTCGCGAGCGGCTCGCTCGGCATGGCGGGCGGTCAGGCGATCGACCTGGAAAGCGTCGGCCGCAAGCTGTCGCGCCCCGAGCTCGAGACGATGCATCGCAAGAAAACAGGTGCGCTGCTGCGCGCATCGGTCCGCATGGGCGCGCTCGCGGGCACGCATCCCGGCGCGGAAGCGCTGACGTCGCTGGATCGGTATGCGGCAGCGATCGGTCTCGCATTCCAGGTCGTCGACGACATCCTGGACGTCACCGCCGATTCCGCCACGCTCGGCAAGACCGCCGGCAAGGACGCGCAGCACGACAAGCCCACTTACGTATCGATCATCGGGCTCGATGCGTCGCGCGAACTCGCTGCGCAACTGGGCCGCGACGCGCACGCCGCGATCGAGCCGTTCGGCGCGCGCGGCCAGCGTCTCGCCGAGCTTGCCGACCTGGTCGTGAACCGGGTGAATTGATTGTTGAACGCGTGACGAACCCCACGGTGCGAAGAAAGAAACAATCGCACCGAACGAATCACGCCAGTTTTCCTAAAATGGGACGACGATGTACGACTTGCTGAAAACCATCGACGATCCGGCCGATCTCCGCGCCCTCGATCGCCGCCAATTGCAACCGCTGGCCGACGAGCTGCGAGCCTACGTGCTCGATAGCGTGTCCCAGACGGGCGGCCATCTGTCGTCCAATCTGGGCACGGTGGAGCTGACCATCGCGTTGCACTATGTGTTCGATACGCCTAATGACCGCATCGTCTGGGACGTCGGTCATCAGACGTATCCGCACAAGATCCTGACCGGCCGCCGCGATCAGATGCCGGGGCTGCGCCAGCTCGGCGGCATCTCCGGTTTCCCGCGCCGCGCCGAATCCGAATACGACACCTTCGGCACCGCGCATTCGAGCACGTCGATTTCGGCTGCGCTCGGCATGGCGATCGCCAACAAGCTGCAGGGCGACAACCGCTTTTCGATCGCCGTGATCGGCGACGGCGCGATGACCGCGGGCATGGCCTTCGAAGCGATGAACAACGCGGGCGTCGCCGACGACGTGCCGCTGCTCGTCATCCTCAACGACAACGACATGTCGATTTCGCCGCCGGTCGGCGCGTTGAATCGCCATCTCGCGCGTCTGATGTCGGGCCGTTTCTACGCCGCCGCGCGCGCGGGCGTCGAACGCGTGCTGCGCCATGCGCCGCCCGTGCTCGATCTCGCGCGCAAGCTCGAAGAGCACGCGAAGGGCATGATCGTCCCGGCCACGCTATTCGAGGAGTTCGGCTTCAACTACATCGGCCCGATCGACGGTCACGATCTCGATTCGCTGATCCCGACGCTGCAGAACATCAAGGAACTGCGCGGCCCGCAATTCCTGCACGTCGTCACGAAGAAAGGCCAGGGCTACAAGCTCGCGGAAGCCGATCCGGTGCTGTATCACGGTCCGGGCAAGTTCAATCCGGCTGAAGGCATCAAGCCGTCGACGGCGCCATCGAAGAAGACTTACACGCAGGTGTTCGGCGAATGGCTGTGCGACGCCGCAGCGCAAGACTCGCGCGTGGTCGGCATCACGCCGGCGATGCGCGAAGGCTCCGGCATGGTCGAGTTCGAGAAGCGCTTCCCGGACCGCTATTTCGATGTCGGCATCGCCGAACAGCACGCGGTGACCTTCGCGGGCGGCCTGGCCGCGGACGGCATGAAGCCGGTCGTCGCCATCTATTCGACCTTCCTGCAACGCGCGTATGACCAACTGATCCACGACGTCGCGCTGCAGAATCTGCCAGTCGTGTTCGCGATCGATCGCGCGGGCCTCGTCGGCGCGGACGGCGCGACGCACGCGGGCAACTACGATCTCGCGTTCCTGCGCTGCATCCCGAACATGACGGTGATGGCCGCGTCGGACGAAAACGAGTGCCGCCAGATGCTCTACACGGCGCTGCAGCAGCCGAACCCGACGGCCGTGCGCTATCCGCGCGGCGCGGGCACCGGCGTGGCGACGGTCAAGCAGATGACCGCGATTCCGGTCGGCAAGGGCGAGATTCGCCGCGAGTCGTCGCAAAAGCTGGGCTCGGGCAAGCGCATCGCTATTTGCGCGTTCGGCACGATGGTCGCGCCGTCGCTCGCCGCCGCCGAGGAACTGGATCTGACCGTCGCCAACATGCGCTTCGTGAAACCGGTCGACGCCGATCTGCTGCGCGAACTCGCCGCCACGCACGACGCGATCGTCACGATCGAAGAAGGCACGATCATGGGCGGCGCGGGTTCCGCGTGCGTCGAAGCGCTGCTTGCAAGCTCCATCGTGAAGCCCGTGCTGCAACTCGGCTTGCCGGACGTGTTCATCGATCACGGCGATCCGGCCAAGCTGCTGTCGAGCGTCGGACTGGACGCGGCTGGCATCGCCAAGTCGATTCGCGAGCGCTTTATCGACGCAATCGAAAGCGCCAACGCAGGGAAGCTGACGAAGCGCGTCGCCTGACGACGCTTCGCTCGAACGGCGCGCTCGGGGTGCGCCGTGCATCAACGCTTTGGCACACGGCGCGGGCATCGTCCCGCGCCGTGTGCGCTTGAACGTATCGACCCGCTCGCGTCTTGCGCGACGCGCGGCGCATAAGGACAAAACAAATGAATCAGATGAATCCCGCCTTCGTGATGCCCGACGTCCAGAGCACGCCCGACACGCGTCAGATCGCGATTCAGCGCGTCGGCGTCAAGGGCGTGCGCTATCCGCTGACGGTGCTGACGGAAGACGGGCTGAAGCCGACCGTCGGCGTATGGAACCTCGACGTGCATCTGCCCGCGGAACAGAAGGGCACGCACATGTCGCGTTTCGTCGCGTTGCTGGAAGAGAACCGGCTGCCGGTCGATCAGCACGCGCTGCGCGGATTGCTCTCGCTGATGCTGGCGAAGCTCGAAGCGCACTCCGGCCGTATCGAAGTGACGATGCCGTACTTCGTCATGAAGACCGCGCCGGTCTCGGGCGTGAAGAGCTTGCTGGACTACGAAGTGACGTTTATCGCCGAACGGCGTGACGGCGACACGCGCATGTCGATCAAAGTGCTCGTGCCGGTGACGAGCCTGTGCCCGTGCTCGAAGAAAATTTCGCAGTACGGCGCGCACAACCAGCGCTCGCACGTCACGATCGCGGCGGAATTGGCCGACGAGATGCCGGTCGAGGAACTGATCCGCATCGCCGAGGAAGAGGCGTCGTGCGAACTGTGGGGCTTGCTGAAGCGTCCGGACGAGAAGTTCGTCACCGAGCGCGCGTATGAAAATCCGAAGTTCGTCGAGGACCTCGTGCGCGATGTCGCGACGCGCCTGAACGCCGACGCGCGCATCGTCGCCTATACGCTCGAAGCCGAGAACTTCGAGTCGATCCACAATCACAGTGCGTATGCCGTGATCGAGCGCGACAAGCGCCGCGACGCCTGAACGTCTAGGCAAGCGCCGTTTCCGCGGAAACGTGCGCTTCCCGCACCGATTCCACCACGAGCGACGCCAGCCGCTCGACGAGCGGCGAGCCCTTTCCCGACGCGCGATGCAGCGCGAGCGGAATCGACGGCAGCGCGGGCAAACCGCCTTCGCCACCATCGAGCGGACGAACGGTCGACGGCAGGCCGTAGCTCGTTCGCACCGTCACGCCGAGTCCCGCCGCTGCCGCCGCCCACAGTCCGGACAGGCTCGGGCTCGTGAACGCCACACGCCATTTGATGCCCGCACGGTCGAGCGCCGCCGCCGCCGCGCTGTGGAAGAGACACGGCCGATCGAAAACGATGAGCGGCAAGGGCTCGTCGGCGTCGAAATGCCAGGGAACGGTCGATGACGCGATCCAGCGCATCGGCGGCGCGGCGATCGGCTCGGGCAGATTCGACGCCTGACTTTCATCCGGCACGCCCGCCGCACCCCACACGAGCGCGAGATCGAGCTGCGCGCCGCCGATGCGCTCCAGCAGTTCCGTATTCCGCGCGACGCGCGCTTCGATCCGCACTTTCGGGTGCGCTCGCGCGAAGCGTCCGAGCACATCGGGCAGCACGACTTCGCCGAAATCTTCCTGCAGACCGAGCCGGATCCAGCCTTCCAGATCGACGCCGCGAACCGCGACTGCGGCTTCGTCGTTCAGCTCGACGAGCCGCCGCGCGTAGTTGAGCATGACCTCGCCGGCATCGGTGAGTGCGAGCCCGCGTCCCGATTTGCGAAACAGCGGTGTGCCCGCCTGTTCTTCCAGCTTGTGAATCTGGGCGCTGACGGCGGACGTCGAACGCCCGACGCGATCGGCTGCTTTCGCGAAACTCCCGAGGTCCACGCCCGCGACGAAGCTGCGCAACACCGCGAGGTCGAAGGTTGTCTGGCTCATGATGACAGTCCCGATTTGATGAACGGTCCGTCGCAAACTTTGCGATTTTCAGGATGATGTTAAGCGTTCAAACTGGCCCCAGTCAACTTTTCGATGGACTGCGACATGGCCATTTCTCTCGCTTTGAACATCAAAACCGCACTCGGCGATGGACACCGCTGGAAAGTGCTCGGCGTGGGCGTCGCGGCGAACGCGAGCGTGTCGGCGGCGGCGACGGGCTTTCCGACGACCGCCGTCTGGGTGCGCGGCGCCTACCATCTGAGCAACGGGCAACTGGGCGTCGTGCTGGGCGCCCTAGGCTTGGGCGTCGCGCTGTCCGAATTGCCGTGGGGCGTTCTCACCGACAAGTGGGGCGACCGTCCCGTCCTGCTGACCGGTCTTTTTTCGACGGCCGCGGTGCTCGTCGCGATGACTTTGTTCGCGACGCCCGCGACGGCGAGCTTCGGCTGGCTCGTCGTCGCGATGTGCGCGCTGGGCCTGCTCGGCGGCAGCGTCAATGGGTCGAGCGGACGCGCGGTGATGGCGTGGTTCGGCGAAGGCGAGCGCGGCCTCGCGATGAGCATTCGCCAGACGGCTGTGCCGCTCGGCGGCGGCATCGGCGCGGCGTTGCTGCCGTGGCTCGCGTCGTCGCATGGTTTCGGGGCGGTATTCGGCGCGCTCGCCGCGATGTGCGCGCTGTCCGGCATTTTCGCCTGGCGCTGGCTTCACGAGCCGGCTGAAGCAGTTCATCGGGCGATTCGGAGCGCAGGCGCCGCGCCGCTGAAAAACGCGCTGGTCTGGCGCGTCGTGCTGGGCATCGGCATCTTGTGCGTGCCGCAGTTCGCGGTGCTGAGTTTCGCGACGATCTTCATGCACGACGCCGCGCACTTCGGCCTGACCGCGATCAGCGCGACGATGGCCACGCTCCAGATCGGTGCGATCGCGATGCGCGTCTGGAGCGGCCGCCACACCGACCGGCACCGCAACCGCCGCACGTACCTGCGCGTATCGACGATCGTCGCGTGCGCGTCGTTCGTCGTGCTCGGTATCGCGACGGCGCTCGGCGCGGTCCATTGGCCCGTTTTGCTCGCGGCGATGCTGATTCTCGCGGGCGTCTGCGTGTCGGCATGGCACGGCGTCGCGTACACGGAACTGGCGACGCTCGCGGGCACCGAACGCGCGGGCACCGCGCTCGGCATGGCGAACACGGCGGTCTTCGTCGGCTTTTTCGTGACGCCGCTCGCCATTCCGCACGTGCTCGCGATCGGTTCCTGGCCGATGGTCTGGCTCGGGGCGGGCGTGTGCGCGTCGCTCGCGTGGCCGTTGTTTCCGAGGCCCGCGCGCGCTTAAACTGGCCGTCCACGTCATCACCACCACGCGGAGCGCATCTTGATTCTCATCGGCCAATACGATTCCCCGTTCGTGCGGCGCGTCGGCATCGCGCTGAAGCTCTACGACATGGCGTTCGAGCATCGCCCGTGGTCGGTGTTCGGCGACGCCGACAAGATCGCGCCGTACAACCCGCTGTGCCGCGTGCCGACGCTCGTGCTCGATTCCGGCGATACGCTCATCGAAAGCACGATGATCCTCGACTATCTCGACGCAGAGGCGGGCGATGCGCGCGCTTTGATTCCATCGGGCGGGCCGGAGCGACGTCAGGCGCTGAAGGTCTGCGCGCTCGCGACCGGTCTCGCCGACAAGGCCGTCGCGCTCGTCTACGAACGCGTGTTGCACAAGGAGAAATCGCAGGCGTGGCTCGATCGCTGCACGGGGCAGGTCGAGCGTGTGTTGAATGCGCTGGAAGCGGACCGCGCTGCGCGCGCGACGCCTTACTGGTTCGGCGATGCAATCGGCCACGCCGATATCGCCGTGGCCTGCGCGCTGCGCTTCGCGCGCGAGGCGCATCCGGAAATTTTCAGCTCGACGCGCTGGCCGACGCTCATCGGCCATAGCGATCGCTGCGAAACGCTGCCCGTCTTCAAGGCGATCGTGCAGCCGTTCAATCCGCCTCGATAAAGTGGCTCAGGCGCGCGCGAGCGACGTGAGATCCCAGCGCGGCTTCACGGTGAACGCGTAGTCGCGCACGGCCTGCTCCGGCCAGCGCGACAGGCGCAGCGCGCCCGCGAGCGCGATCATCGCGCCGTTGTCGGTGCACAGCGACAGGTCGGGGTAATGCACGTCGAAGCGGCGCTTTTTCGCCGCCGCCGACAGCGCCTCGCGCAACTGCCGGTTCGCGCCGACGCCGCCCGCCACGACGAGCCGCTTCAACCCCGTTTTCTTCAGCGCGGCGAGCGATTTAGCGACGAGCACGTCCACGGCCGCATCGACGAAACCGCGCGCGAGATCGGCCTTGGCCTGCTCGCAGACGTTGTTGCCGAGCTTGCGGCTGTGCGTGAGCACGGCGGTTTTCAGGCCGCTGAAGCTGAAATCGAGATCGCCGGAATGGAGCATCGGACGCGGCAGCGCGACCGCGCCGGACGTGCCGAATTCCGCGAGCCGCGACACTTCCGGCCCGCCCGGATAGCCGAGGCCGAGCAGCTTCGCGGTCTTGTCGAAGGCTTCGCCGGCGGCGTCGTCGAGTGTTTCGCCGAGCGTCTCGTAGACGCCGACATCGGTCACGCGCATCAACTGCGTGTGTCCGCCGGACACGAGCAGCGCGACGAACGGAAAGGGCGGCGGCGCGTCGACGAGCAGCGGCGACAGCAAATGCCCTTCCAGATGATGGATGCCGACGGTCGGCTTGTCCCACGCCATCGCCAGCGCATTCGCGATGCTCGCGCCGACGAGCAGCGCCCCCGCGAGCCCCGGCCCTTGCGTGAACGCGATGGCGTCGATGTCGCCGCGCTGTGCGCCGGACTTGTCGAGCACTTCCTCCAGCAGCGGCAGCGCGCGGCGGATGTGATCGCGCGAAGCCAGTTCGGGCACGACGCCGCCGTAATCGCGATGCATCGCGATCTGCGAATGAAGGGCGTGCGAAAGCAGGCCGCGCTCGGTGTCGTAGAGTGCGAGGCCGGTTTCGTCGCAGGAGCTTTCGATGCCTAGAACTAGCATGGATTCAATGCGTTAGAGGAACAGAAAAGTATAGCAGCGGGCGTGATCGAGCGTGTCGAAGGTAAAATGCGCGCCATGGAATCCTTCGATATCGCCGTCATCGGCGCGGGCGCGGCCGGCATGATGTGCGCGGCCGTGGCCGCTCAATCCGGACGCCGCGTCGTCCTCATCGACCACGCAGAGCGTCTCGCCGAAAAAATCCGCATCTCCGGCGGCGGGCGCTGCAACTTCACGAACATCAACGCGCAGCCTGCCAATTTTCTGTCGGCGAATCCGCATTTTTGCCGCTCCGCGCTCGCCCGCTACACGCCGCGCGATTTTCTCGCGCTGCTCAAGCAATACCGCGTGAAGTGGCACGAGAAGCACAAGGGCCAGCTCTTCTGCGACGACTCCAGCGAGACCATCATCGACGTGCTCAAAAGCGAGTGCGATGCCGGTCGCGTCGCGTGGCGGCGTCCGGTCGCCGTGCATGAGGTCCGTCACGACGGCGCGCGTTTCGCGCTCGATACGAACGCGGGCGCGATCGGCGCGGCGGCGCTCGTGATCGCGACCGGCGGCCTGTCGATTCCGAAGATCGGCGCGACGGATTTCGGCTATCGCGTCGCCAAGCAGTTCGGCCACAAGCTCGTCGATACGCGTCCGGCGCTCGTGCCGCTCACGTTCACGTCCGCCGACTGGGCGCCGTTCGCGCAGCTGTCGGGGCTTTCGCTGCCGGTTCGCATCAGCACGGGCAAAGGCAAGACGCGCGGCGAATTCGACGAAGACTTGCTGCTCACGCATCGCGGCGTGTCGGGGCCGGGCGTGCTGCAGATTTCGAGCTACTGGAACACGTCGGAGCCGATTCACGTCGATCTGCTTCCCGACCTCGATCCGACCGCCATGCTGATCGAAGCCAAAGCCGGCTCGAAAAAGCAGATCGGCAATTTTCTGGCCGAGCACGTTCCCGCGCGTCTCGCGCACGCGTGGCTCGAAGCGCAGCGCGTGCCGGTCGACGCGCGCCTCGCCGATCTGCCGGATCGCACGCTGAAAGCGATCGGCGCATCGCTGTCGGACTGGACGCTCACGCCGAGCGGCACCGAAGGCTATCGCAAGGCGGAAGTCACGCGCGGCGGCGTCGACACGCGCGAGCTTTCATCCGCGACGATGATGAGCGAGCGCGTCGCGGGGCTCTATTTCATCGGCGAGGCGGTCGATGTCACCGGCTGGCTCGGCGGCTATAACTTCCAGTGGGCGTGGGCTTCGGGCGTCGCCGCGGGCAAGGCCGCCGCAGAGTACGCGCGAGACGCGGCGACGACCGCCTGAGGGCGTCCGTCCGGGGGTTTTGGCGAGTCTCGAAACGCGGACCCGTTTGCTATACTCGGACGGTCATCGGAGGATTCTCTCCGCTTTCCGCTGGCGCCAGGAAGGCTGTCTGCTAATCCCGCTTGAGGAGGCGTTCCCAAGCGGGTTTTTGCTTTCGCGGGACCGCCGCGCGCCGGCCGGAATTCAAACTTTCGCAATTGCACCGGGTGAACGATGAGCCTCAAAGACCAGATCAACGACGACATGAAGACTGCCATGCGCGCGAAGGAAACCGAGCGTCTCGGCACGATTCGCCTGCTGCTCGCGGCAATCAAGCAGCGCGAAGTCGACGATCGCGTCACGCTCGACGACGCGGGCATCACCGCCGTCATCGACAAGATGATCAAGCAGCGCAAGGATTCGATCAGCCAGTTCGAAGCCGCGAGCCGCACCGATCTCGCCGACAAGGAGAAAGCGGAGCTGGCGGTGCTGGCGGCGTATATGCCCGAACAGCTTTCCGCCGAAGCGATCGCTGCCGAAGTCCAGGCAGCCGTCGCCGCGACCGGCGCCGCCGGGCCGCAGGACATGGGCAAGGTGATGGGCGTGCTGAAGCCGAAGCTCGCCGGCAAGGCCGACATGACCGCCGTCTCCGCGCAGGTGAAAGCCGCACTCGCCAAGTAACGTCCGCAGCTTTCGATCGGTGATTCCGCACGCTTTCCTGCAGGATTTGCTCAACCGCGTCGACATCGTCGACGTGGTGGGCCGCTACGTCCAGTTAAAAAAGGGCGGCGCGAATTTCATGGGCCTTTGCCCATTTCACAACGAGAAAAGCCCGTCGTTCACGGTCAGCCCGACCAAGCAGTTCTATCACTGCTTCGGCTGCGGCGCGCACGGCACCGCGATCGGCTTTCTGATGGAGCACACCGGGCTCACGTTTCCGGAGGCCGTGAAAGACCTGGCGCAAGGCGCCGGCCTGACGGTTCCACAGGAGCCTTCCAGCTCGTTCCGCGGTGGCGGCGGCGACAGCGCACCGAGCAAGGCGGTCAGCGTCGCGTTGACGGACGTCATGCAGACCGCGTGCGATTTCTATCGCAAGCAGTTGCGCGGCGCGCCGAACGCCATCGAATATCTGAAAAAGCGCGGCTTGACCGGTGAGGTCGCCGCGCGCTTCGGGCTCGGCTACGCGCCGGATGGCTGGCAGAACCTCGAGGCGGCCTTTCCCGATTATCGGGATGAAAACCTGGTCGAGTCGGGTTTGGTGATCGTCAGCGAAAAAACGGATTCTCAAGGACAGGCGCGACGTTACGATCGTTTTCGCGAACGCGTGATGTTCCCGATCCGCAATGTGAAGGGCAACGTGATCGGCTTCGGCGGGCGCGTGCTCGACGGGGGCGAGCCTAAATATCTGAACTCGCCGGAGACGCCGCTGTTCAGCAAGGGCAGCGAGCTGTACGGCCTGTTCGAAGCGCGCTTGGCGATTCGTGAACTGGGTTACGTGCTCGTCGTCGAAGGGTATATGGACGTCGTCGCGCTCGCTCAACTGGGTTTTGCGAACGCCGTGGCGACGCTCGGCACGGCGTGTACGCCGATCCACGTGCAGAAGCTGTTTCGTCAGACGGATACCGTCGTCTTCAGTTTCGACGGCGATTCGGCCGGGCGGCGAGCCGCGCGTCGCGCGCTGGAAGCGGCGCTGCCGCACGCTGCGGACAACCGGACCATCAAGTTCCTCTTTCTGCCGAAGGAGCACGATCCGGACAGCTACGTGCGCGAGTTCGGCACGGACGGGTTCGGCGAGCAGGTCGATCGCGCGATGCCGCTGTCGCAGTTCCTACTGAACGAGGTACTGAACGACAAGGAGCTGGAGCAGCCCGAAGGCCGAGCGAAAGCGCTCTTCGACGCTAAACCGCTGCTGCAGGCGCTGCCCGCAAACGCGTTGCGGGTGCAGATCCTGCATATGCTCGCGGACCGGCTCGACACGCCGTTCACCGAAATCGCCGCGCTATGCGACATCGATTCGCGCGCTGCGGCCGTCGCGCGGGCAAACGTGCCGAAGAGCGAGCGGCGCCGCGTCACCGGACAGGAACAGCGCGCGCTGCGCAATCTGGTGATGTATCCGGGCATCGCGGTTTCGCTCGATCAGGACAGCGAGCGCACCCTCGTAACGATGACCGAGCACGGCGAATTGTTCAGCGAAGTGATCTCGCACGCGCGCGAACTCGGCGATGCCGCGCAGTTCCAGTTGCTGTCGGAGATCTTGAGAAATGCAGCAAACGCGCCCACATACGACGATATCTTTCAGGAAATTCTCGCCTATGATGAAAACGTTCGCGATTTGCTGATGCGCGATCCGTCCGATGAGGACGCGGCGCAGCGAGTCGAGGAACAAAAGCGTCTGCTGGCGGAAGAATTGCAAGCAACAGTGGTGAAGCTGAGGCACGACAGCTACCGGGCGCGGCTGGATCAACTGGCGCGGCAATCGAGTCTGTCGGCGGAAGAGGTCGCGGAGTTCTCGGAGTTGTCGGCGAGAGTGGCGCAGATCAAGGCTGGGCGGGGCGCCGGCGCGGATGGCGCAAGGTGAGAATGCTATAATAAAAAGTTCAAGTGAATTGCTTTTTGTCAACTGTTCAGGCGCTTTCGTCGTTTTTTCACGGTAGATGGGCGGCAGCGGTCGAGCAGTGGGCAAAGGGCATGTGAAGTTGTTTGCAGAGGGAAGCGAAGCAGGAAGGCGCTGGCTGAATGGGCCGTAGGCGACGAAGGTGGCACACGCCGCATAAGTCACACGAAACGGGCCGATAAGCACGCCGGCGAACAGACGGGCGCAAGGGAAGCGGCTGCTATCGAGGGTAGGGCGAGGAGACGATTCACACTCGTCCGAACCGCGATGGCGCCCCGGGCAGGGCACGCAGGACGAAGCAGCGTGCGCGTATTGGGTATTCACGGTTCCATCGGCTGGTGTCCAACAGCCGCGAGTCGAGACTAAAGCCGGTATGGCGAACTCCATGACGAAAAAGCTGAACGATGTATCCGTCGAAGACGACGCAATGCAAAACGCAGAGTCTGGCGCCGCTCCTGCGGCGAAGGTCGAAAAGGCGAAGGCCCGCGATCGCCGCGCGAAGGAAAAAGCGCTGCTGAAGGACGCGTTCTCGTCGAGCGCGCCCGGCACCGTCGAGGAATTGGAAGAGCGGCGCGGCAAGCTGCGCGCGCTCATCAAGCTCGGCAAGGAGCGCGGCTTCCTCACCTACGGCGAGATCAACGACCACCTTCCGGACAACTTCACGGAAACCGAGGCGATCGAAGGCATCATCAGCACGTTCAATGACATGGGCGTGGCGGTGTACGAGCAAGCGCCCGATGCCGAAACGCTGCTGCTGAACGACAACGCGCCGAACGCGTCGTCCGACGACGAAGTCGAGGAAGAGGCCGAAGTCGCGCTTTCCACGGTCGATTCCGAATTCGGCCGCACGACCGATCCGGTCCGGATGTACATGCGCGAGATGGGCACCGTCGAACTGTTGACGCGCGAAGGCGAAATCGAGATCGCGAAGCGTATCGAAGACGGCCTCAAGCACATGGTCATGGCGATCTCCGCGTGCCCGACGACCATCGCCGACATTCTCGCGATGGCCGAGCGCGTGCAGAACGAGGAAGTGCGCGTCGATGAACTCGTCGACGGCCTGATCGATCCGAACGCGCAGGACACCGATGGCTTCTCCGAGCAGGAAGCGGAAGCGATCGAATCGGAAGAAGAAGAGACCGCGGAAGAGGGCGAAGAGGAAGAGGAAGAAGAGGACGACGGCAGCGCGCAGGCAAGCGCGAACGCCGCTCAACTCGAAGCACTCAAGCTCCAGTCGCTCGAGAAGTTCGCGCTCATCAGCGAATGGTTCGACAAGATGCGCCGCGCCTACGAGAAGGAAGGCTATAAATCGAAGGCGTATCTGAAGGCGCAGGAAGCCATTCAGACGGAGCTCATGAACATTCGCTTCACCGCGCGTACCGTCGAGCGCCTGTGCGATACGCTGCGCGCGCAAGTGGACGAAGTGCGTCAGGTCGAGCGGCAGATCCTGCATACGGTTGTCGACAAGTGCGGCATGCCGCGCGCCGAGTTCATCACGCGATTCCCCGGCAACGAGACGGATCTCGAATGGTCCGACAAGGTCGTCGCCGAGGGTCACGAGTACAGCGCGGTGCTGGAGCGCAATATCCCGGCGATCCGCGAGCAGCAGCAGCGTCTGCTGGATTTGCAGGCGCGCGTCGTTCTGCCGTTGAAGGATCTGAAGGAAACCAACCGTCAGATGGCGGCGGGCGAGTTGAAGGCGCGTCAGGCGAAGCGCGAAATGACGGAGGCGAATCTGCGCCTCGTGATTTCCATCGCGAAGAAGTACACGAATCGTGGCCTGCAGTTCCTCGATCTGATCCAGGAAGGCAACATTGGCTTGATGAAGGCGGTGGACAAGTTCGAATATCGTCGCGGCTACAAGTTTTCGACGTACGCGACGTGGTGGATTCGTCAGGCGATCACGCGTTCGATCGCGGATCAGGCGCGCACCATTCGCATTCCGGTCCACATGATCGAAACGATCAACAAGATGAACCGTATTTCGCGGCAGATCTTGCAGGAGACCGGGCTCGAGCCGGATCCGGCGACGCTCGCCGAGAAGATGGAAATGCCCGAGGACAAGATCCGCAAGATCATGAAGATCGCGAAGGAGCCGATCTCCATGGAAACGCCGATCGGCGACGACGACGATTCGCATCTCGGCGATTTCATCGAGGATACGAACACGGTGGCGCCGTCCGATGCCGCGCTGCATGCATCGATGCGCGACGTCGTGAAGGACGTGCTCGATTCGCTGACGCCGCGCGAGGCGAAGGTGCTGCGCATGCGGTTCGGGATCGAGATGAGCACGGATCACACGCTGGAAGAGGTCGGCAAGCAGTTCGACGTGACGCGTGAGCGGATTCGCCAGATCGAGGCGAAGGCGCTGCGCAAGCTGCGGCATCCGAGCCGGTCGGACAAGTTGAAGTCGTTCCTCGAAGGCAACTGACGGGACTTGTTTTGAGAGGCGTTGTGAGGCAAACTCGCTACCCTTCGTAGTCGCCTCGCGCAATGATCTGAAGTGACAGGAAGCGCCGTTTGCGGCGCTTTCTTTTTGCACGCTCTGCCTGCACAGGGCCGGAAGCTTAACTGGTATAAGCTGTCGACTCATAATCGACCGATAGTGGGTTCGAGCCCCACCCGGCCCACCAGCACTTGCTCAAAAGTATCAGGGGGTTAGCGGATTTGCGTTTCTGACTCACTGCCGCAGGTTCAAGAGACGTTCGCGCTTGCCGACGCTGCGTCGAGGCCGGTGAGCGCATTCTCCAGCCGTTCAATCTCCAAATCATTCTAGCTGCCGTTGATCCACTTCGCGTAGGTGCGCAGGAACATTTCCACCGTGTGACCGAGTTGGCGTGCGCAGAACGCGGGCGTCATGCCGGCCGTGCGCATCGAGGTCGCGTAGCTGTGCCGCATGTTGTAGGTGCGACGGTAGCGAATGCCAAGGCGTTTGAGAATCTTCGACCAGTAGACGCGCTGGAACGCCTCCTCGCTGTGCCACGGCTGGCCCGTGCGCGGGTCTTGGAACACCCAGCGGACCGCGCTTGCGAAGGCGCTGGCGCTGCAAAGCCGCATGCACGCGGCTGACGGTGAGCCGATCATCGCGCCCTCGCAGTTCGACCACAGCACGGCGGCAGCGACTGCGGAGTCCTTGCAGCGCGCGCTGGACAGCTTCTCGGGATAGGTGACGTTCAGTGGCGATGCCACGCTCGACTTCGGCCACGCCGGCATGGCGATTCAATGGGCGGGGACGGACGGAAGCCTCACGCTCGCGTCGACCTCGACGCTGCCGCTCAATGTGGTCGCCTTCCTAATCTACCACCATGGCGCGGGCGCGCTTAATCTCGTACCGCAAGGCGGCGACTTTCTCTGGACGGGCGGACCCGCTTCGGCGCCGAGCGTCGTGCTGGAGCCGAGCGACTTCGCTTTGTACCTGTCGCGCGTGAACGGCGAATACGATGTGCTGGTGACGCGTTCGCCCGTGAAGGCGGACTGGAACGCCACGTCTGGCCTGGCGCGGATCCTCAATAAGCCGTCATTCTGCGGCGGCTCGGCCTCGGGTCTGCATATCGAACTGGGTTATCAGCCCAATGATCGCGGCATCGACTGCGGCGACCACTACGAAGGCGATTTCACGATGGCCACCTACACCTTCGGCGGCTTCGCTTTTACCGTCAACAGCGATAACTCGATCTCCGTTCCCACCGGTATGTACCTGATCGATGCCGACGCGCAGATCAACGCGCCGGTCGAGGACGACTGGCAAATCCCGGCGCAGATTGCGTTCTCGGTCTGTGTCGGCTATAGCTATCCCGGCGTCAATCAGCAGGCGGTTCGCCGTTTCCCCGATCTGCCGCTCGCCACGCTGAAGAAGGGCGGCACGCTCGGTTCGCTCATCCTCGCGGGACCATTGCCCATTTCGGCGGGCGATCACGCGTGGCGGGCTTCACCAAGGTGCTTGGCGCCGACACGCAGACACCGCTCATGATTCGCGGACGCTTGCCAATCACCAAGGTCGCATGAAAGGCGCGCAGGGAGGAGACAGTATGCTCTAAAGAGCCCTCGCCGCAGTGGCGCTGCTGCTGTTGTCCGCCTTTACGTTCATTGAGATCGAAGGCAACTCGAACAGCATCGGCGACTCAGGCAATCACAGCGGCTTCCTGAATGTGCCGGAACTCGGCCGCACGCGCAAGGCTCCGCTGTCACGAATGAAAGCGCCGTAAGACGTGGTCATGGCGAAGCCATCCGACGCATTCATTCGCTGAAAGAAAAATCTAAGACTGCTCTGAAAAACAAGGTGCTGCGGATAAAGCTAAGTAAATGATTGAACTAAACAATGGACCTTGACAGTTCGTACTGCGAGATAAGGATGCCTCCAGGCAGTGGTTATTTATGCAAAGATCGCGCGTGCTGGTCGACTATCAGACGTCGCGGAATCGCGGAGCAACGCCCTGGGGTTCGCAGTTGTCCGCGTTGGTGTCTCTTCAAGCCGGGCGGCATAACCTTAGGGAGCTTTCTTTCGCATGTCGATGGTTGCACCAACCCAAGCATATAGCCTAACTCTGAAGCCGCAACCAGGACTCATTTCGGTGCTCGGTTTCAGTGGGCAAGCAGACATCAGTAAGCTGTATGAATACTGCATAGAGTTCACCAGCCCCATAGCCGATATTCCGATGGACCAAGTCGTTGGGCGGCCCGCGACGTTCTCCATCGAACCCGTCGATCCAGATCAGGGCTATCTCGAAAAGATGTTCGGCGCCCGGTGGAAAGACTTCAGCAAGATGCCGTTGAAGCATTCGACCCACGGGATTATCCAGCGCTTCGAGAAACTCGGCTCATCGGCCGACGAAACGCGATATCGCGTGACACTCGTGCCCAAGATCGCGGATTTGGCCAGAGCGCGAAAGAGCCGGCTGTTCCAAAAGCAGTCCGTGGTCGAGATTATCACCGACACGCTGCGCCATTACGGTTATCGCCTGGGCGTCGATTTTGATTTCAAGAGTCTGCGCGGCAAGTACAAGCGATTCGAATACGTCACCCAGTATCACGAGACGAGAGTGTATTGCGCGTGAAGGATCATGATGTGACGCGCTACCGGGACCCGACTACTCAAAGTAAGGAATTTGAAACAGCAATGGTTAACCCCAGGTGATTAGATGAAAGATTGTGAACAATCGGTACGAAACTTCGTCTTGCTTCGCGGCAGGATGGAAAACTTCCAACGCACGCGACGTAGTCACGACTTTGTACTTTCTCAGCTCGCGCAGCGCGGAGTTGGCGCAACAGCGTTGGCTTCTGCGGCTATGGGTTCTGGCGGAGCCAGCATCGGCCTGATCAATATGGCGATGAACTCCGACGAGGAGGCGGACTGGGTCGAGTTTGAGTTGGATGGAAAGTCAATACGAGGGTGGATGTGGTTGATGCCGATGCGCAAGGGGGATGAGGTTGAGGTCGTAGCTGAGTTGCTGCCCGACGGACGATATATGGCCTATTCGGTGCAAAGGGTATCAGATAGTTTAGTCGCTATTTGTCCGCACGTCTTTTGTGGAAGAAAGCCGTATCAGAGGCTGATCGCAAAATATCTGTTCTGGCTCTATTTATTCGCATTCTGTTTTTTGGCGATCGGCGGCGTTAAGGCTTCAGGCGAAGGTCTCGATGGCGGGATGGTCGCAATGTTCTTGTTCTGGATGTTTATCGGTGGTGCGGGGATGTTTGCGCTGATATTCCTGAGAGTTAGAAAGAAGGCGATGCGTTTCTATTGTCTTGCGGAGGATATATTCAGGACGTTTGGTTGGGAAAACGTCGAAAGCATCGATCTGCGCGCGACATCGAAAGAAAACCGAAAAGAGAATCGGTCCCCGAACTTCGGTCGGTATTACTTTCGCTATAAGTAGCGTAGCGCGAAAGAGCGCATATCTTCCCGTTGCATCGAATAAAAGTAGATCATCAAATTTTGGTAACTACTATTTTCGGTACAAATAGACCGTGGAACGATCTTTCACTCTGAGCAGCTGTTTTCCAATCACGAGCATTTAAGCGAAGCGAGCCATGCCTGATTTGATTCTCCTAGGCGATGCCAGCGTTCGAATCGATTGTGCCGATGATCGGCTGGCCGCTCACCTTTTTCGAAGTCGAAACCGTTGATACGCATTCCGAGTCCGCCCACCTTCACATAAACGTTCGGCAACCGCGCAAGTTCGCGCATCGAACGCGACCATGCATCGAAGACCTCCTTGCGCTGATCCGCGTAGCTGGCGATTCTGACCACTCCCCCACAGTGATTGACGATGAACGGCGTGTCAGGATTTGCCTTCGCCAAATCGAACAATTCGGGAAGCTGAGGGAAGAACAGCCATGCGTCGTAGGAGAGGCCCAAGGCTTTCAACTGCGCGACGCCCGCACGATAACCGGAGTCGAGCAGAAGCCCGCGAGGAACTGCCGAAAGCGGGTTCACTAGCGTGGCGTCCGCATCCCAGGTTACGAGGTGCCGTACACCGCGCAAGCGGCCGTCGCCGGCCTCGAGTTCCGCTTCGAGTACGTCTCGCACGGCAGCGCCGCGACGGAGATCCGCGTATCCGACGATGCCCTTCGCTACCTGCGGCTTCTCTTCCTGCATCGGCGCGGTGACTTGAGCCACATACTCCACTTCGCCGATCGGCCGCATCGGTTCCGGACCCGTGGTGCGGTACCGCGTAAGCGCCTGCATGAAGACAGACGCGGTAATGTTGTGCCCGGACCGTGCATCCTCGAGATACTCGTCGAGCAAATACGTCCAACCCGGGCGCTCATAAAAGTGGTGATGCGCGTCGATGATCGGCATCTCCGGTTCGAGCGCCGCTTCCTTTCCGGATGCAAGCCACTCTGCCCGAACTGGCAGGTAATTGCTGGTCGTACTCATACTGCGCGTTTCCTCTTTGGCGAATGCGTGGCGCACGCTCAGCGCGGGCATCGCGATGGATGCGGCGACCGCGCCAAGCAGCCGGCGCCGGTGAATCGATTGAAGAGTTTGCATGGTCACTTTCCCTTGTTGAACGCGTAGAGGGAAAGCGTCAGCAACGTCGTGAACGCGAGTACGACGGCCAGACCGATCATGCCCGCGGTGAACGTGCCGAAACTATCCTTCAGATAGCCGACCAGATACGGACCGGCAAAGCCGCCCAGCGCGCCGATGGAGTTGATCAGCGCCAGTCCGCCGGCGGCCGCCTGACCCGACAGGAACCGGGCAGGCAGCGTGTAGAAGATCGTTCGGCCTGCGATGGTGCCGATCAACGCCAGCGTGATGCCCGTCAACGCAGGCACCAGTTGCTGAAAATATGTCGAGATGCCGAGCGCGACCGCGCCGATGAAAAGACCAGCCGCGAGGTTGGCGATATGGCCACCGCGGCGATCGACGCGCTTCGCCCACCACAAGAGCGCGATGGTCGCGAAGAAATACGGCACCGCCGATACCCAGCCCGTCTGCGTCACGCTCATGCCGTGCGCCTTGAGCATCTGCGGCAGCCATATGCCGATGCCGTAGGAGCCCATCGTGAAGCCGAAGGAAATCATCGCGAGGATGTACATCCGCACATCTTTGAGCGCTGCGCCGAAATCCTTTTTCTTCTGGCTCGCAGTGCCCTCGCGATCGAACGCGCTTTGCAGCGCCTGACGCTCCTCGGGCGAGAGCCACTTCGCATCGGCGGGTTTGTCCGCGAGGATCTTCAGGACGAAGAAGCCGAGAATGCACGCCGGCAGGCCTTCGACGATAAACATCCATTTCCATCCGGCAAGGCCGAGCAAGCCGTCCATCTTCAGCAGCCAGGTCGACAGCGGTCCGCCCACTAGCGACGAAAGCGGCGTCGAGACCGTGAACCATGCGAGCACCCGAGTGCGATAACTGGCCGGAAACCACACTGCGAGGAAGAAGATCACGCCAGGGAAGAATCCGGCCTCGCCGATTCCCAGCAGAAGACGAATCACGTAGAAGCTCGTCGGTCCAACCGCGAGCGCCGTCGCGGCGGCGAAGAAGCCCCATGTGATCATGATGCGCGCGAGCCATCGCCGGGCGCCGAAGCGATACAGCGCCAGGTTGCTCGGCACTTCGCACAGGCAATAACCCGCGAACATGATGCCCGCGCCCCAGCCGAACTGCGTCGCGGTCAAGCCGAGGTCGCGGTTCATCGTCAGCGCGGCGAACCCGACGCTGGTGCGATCGAGATAGTTGAAGAAATAGGCGAGCGCAAGCAAGGGGATGAAACGCCACGCGGCCTTTCTGACGGCCTGCTGTTCGAGCGTCGTATCGACCGCGCTCTCGGCCGTCATGTTCGATGAAATGGATGTCATGCTTCGTCTCCGGACGGAACACCCAACGCGCGGGCTCATGCCGGCCTACGCGAAGCGGCGTTCCTTTTATGCTGTTGTGCTCAGGCGCTCGCCAGTTCGTTGGCGGAGGGACTGGAAGGATCGTGGGAAAAGGCCGCCTGGCACTTCACGATGCCGGCGTCCGCCAACTGCCTCAGGTCTTCCGATGAGTAACCCAGCTCCAGAAGCAGCGCCTGCGTGTCCTGACCCAGCGAAGGCGGACCTGCGCGAAGCCGCAGACGCTCGCCGCCAAGGGTCAAAGGCAGCAATGCGGTCTTCGTCTGTACTGCTTTGCCCGCGCCGCTTGCGTCGGATGGCAGGGTGACATCGGCAAGTCCGTCCGTTGCGAGCAGATGCGGATCGTCGAAAAGATCCTGCGGCTTCGTGATCGGCGCGTACGGCAGCCCGCAGCGCTCGAAGATGGCGCCGATCTCGGCAGCAGTGAACGCTTCCATGTGGGCGCGAAGCCGCGGCATCAGCCATTCGCGGGCTTGCACGCGCTGATTGTTGCTGGCGATACGCGCGTCGGCCTTCAGATCGTCGAGGCCGAAGGCATCGCAGAAGAGCGCCCATTGCGTATCGGAGACGACCGCCAGGAAGATCTGATCGCCGTTCTTCACCGAAAAGACGTCATAGACTGCCCAGGCCGAAATGCGGCTTGGCATCGGCGCGGCGGTTTGTCCCGTCACGGCGTATTGCATCATGTGCTGCGCCACGAGAAACACGTTGTTCTCGAACAGGGCGCTCTGCACCTCTTGTCCGCGGCCGGTCCGCTCGCGTTGTGCCAGCGCCGCCATTGCGCCGATCGCGCCGAACATGCCGCCCATGATGTCGTTGACGCTCGTGCCTGCCCGCAAGGGTCTGCCTTCGGGACCGGTCATGTACGCGAGACCGCCCATCATCTGCACGACTTCGTCGAGCGCGGTGCGATGGTCGTAGGGACCGGGCAGGAAGCCCTTGTGCGACACATAGATCAGACGAGGATTGAGTCTGGACAAGGCCGAATAGCCGAGGCCGAGCTTGTCCACGGTGCCGCTCTTGAAGTTCTCGCTGAAGACATCGGCGTTCGCAAGCAGCTTGTGCACGATCTCCACACCGCGCGGGTCTTTCAGATCGACGGCGATGCTTTTCTTGTTGCGGTTGAACGTGCTGAAGAAGCCTGCTCCCGAGCCTCGCAGATTGCGGGTGCTGTCGCCGGTGATCGGCTCGACCTTGATCACTTCCGCGCCGAGGTCTGCCAGCACCATGCCGCACGTCGGCCCCATCACCATGTGCGTCATCTCTACGACGCGCACGCCGCTGTACGGCAAGGACTGATCCGAATGCACTTCGCTCATTGCGCCGCTCCCAACAAACAGCCTTCCGGCTGGGGCGCACTCGGCGCGCGCCCGTCTGCGTACGAGAAACCTTTCGGCAATCCCGCGTCCTGTACGTGTCCGTAGAGCGCTTCGCCCGGAAGCGCCTGTGCGAGGATCGAGCGCGCGGCAATGAGCTTGTCGATGTCCATGCCCGTGTCGTAGCCCATCGCCTCGAGTAGAAACGCGAGGTCTTCGGTAACGATGTTCCCCGTCGCGCCCGGCGCGTAGGGGCAGCCGCCGAGGCCCGCCTGACTCGAATCGATCGTGGTGACGCCGGCATCGAGTGCCGCCACGACATTCGCCAGGCCTTGACCGCGCGTGTTGTGGAAATGAGCGCCGCCCGCCTTCGCGCCGACTTCCGATTGCAGCCGGCGAAACAGGCGGCGAACCTGAACGGGGTTGGCATAACCGCTCGTATCGGACAGGCCGATTTCGTCGACACCGCATTCGGCCATCGCGAGGCACATGCGCATCGTCTGGTCGTCGGTCACGGTGCCCGCGATCGTGCAGCCGAATGCGACCGATACACCCGCTTCGATTTCTGTTCCGGGGAACTGCTCATCGCGCAGCGCGACGATGCTGCGCACCTCATCGATCAACTGCGCGGTCGTTTTGCGGACATTAGCCAACGCGTGTTCATCGGTGACGGACACCGGCAACGTGACTTTATGGACGCCGGCTTCGAACGCGCTTTGCGAGCCGCGCAGGTTCGGCGCCAGTACAGCGACACGAAGGTCCGGAATGGATAACGCGTGAGCGACGACTTCGCGGATATCGGCCATTTGGGGCAGAAGTTTCGGCGGAACGAACGATCCCACTTCGATCTCCTTGAGTCCCGCTGCCGCCAGCGCGGATATCCACTCGAGTTTCGCGGGCGTCGGCATGACGCTTCGGATGCTCTGCAAGCCGTCGCGCGGGCCGACTTCGCTGATCAATATTCGGCGATGTGAGGCGCTCATTTCGCTCCTTAGTTCTGTCAGATAGACCTGTGTTTTGTTAGAGAGAACTTTAGGCGAAGACGTTTATCGCTGAAAGCGGGGTTAACCCCGGATTTCAGAACTGGAGTTCTACTGGATAGAACTGTATAGTCGTGGAATTTGATTCGGGAGCGGTGCATGACCAAGGAAGACCAGCCGTCCGATACGAACGAGGCGTCGAGCGGCGTCGCCGTTCTTGACCGGGCGTTCGCCATACTCAATGCCTTCGGGCCGACCGACGACCGGCTGACCCTGACCGAGCTTTCACGCCGGACCGAGCTTTATAAGAGTACGGTTTTGAGACTGCTCGGCGCTTTGGAGCATGGCGGATTCATCCGGAAGCTGAGCGACGGGCAATACGCAATCGGTCATCAGCCGTTGCGGCTTGCGACGCTCTATCAGCGGTCGTTTCAGGTGGGGCCTGTGATCGAACCGTTGCTTCAGCAGTTGAGCCGGGACTTGGGCGAAACGGCCAGTTTCTACGTACGCCAGGGCGATCAACGTCTCGTGTTGTATCGCGTCGAACCTAGCCGCAGCGTTCGGGTATCGATTCGCGTCGGAGAGGAGTTCGCGATCGATAAGGGCGCCTCCGGCAAAGTCCTGCTCGCGTTCTCGGAGACACAGGATCCGCGCTGGCAAGAGATCCGCGAACGGCTATGGGCCACCTCGTTTGGCGAGAGGGATCCGGAAACGGCATCGGCCTCGGTGCCCGTGTTCGATTCGACCGGCGAGTTGCAGGGCGCGTTGACGCTTTCAGGACCAAAGGGCCGTTTCGATGCTCCGGCGGTCATCGACGCAGCATTGGCGATGTTGCTCGATAGCGCGCGGCGAGCGACCGTCGCACTGGGCGGAAACGGATCGAGATATGACGCGAGCATCGCGAGCTTCGTGAAAGCGCCGCCAG
Source organism: Caballeronia sp. ATUFL_F1_KS4A (assembly GCF_023630905.1). NCBI lineage: Bacteria > Pseudomonadati > Pseudomonadota > Betaproteobacteria > Burkholderiales > Burkholderiaceae > Caballeronia > Caballeronia sp. ATUFL_F1_KS4A. The sequence goes on from NZ_JALQEB010000026.1 coordinate 74,541, forward strand.
CCGCCGATGGAAGCGAGCGCTCTGCCTGAAGGACGGCAGTCACATGCTTTCACGCACACGCCGCACGGATGAAGTCGGGAATCTCGACGGCTTTCAGCTTTCCATCGGCTTGTTTGACACACAGCGCGCGCGTCGCGCGAAATTCGCAGATCAGCGTTTCACCGCGCACGATCCGATGCCGCTGAACGTAACGCGGCCGCATAGCACTTGCTAGATCGATCTACTTGCCTTAGAGTCTTTTGACCAGGCCGAGCGTGCCCTGACCGCCCCGCCCAGGTCGATGCACGAACAATCTGCTCGCCGATAACGCGACCCCGACGCGGCCGCCGCGCTCGGCCTCGCGGGCAAACGTGGCCCGCGTGATCCGCACGATGGCTGCGTCGACGGCGGCCCGATGATCCAACGTTTCTGAGGTGAACCATGCGTGAACTTAACGGGCGCGGCGATCTCTGCTGCATCAACACGGGCACGCTCGGCTATCGCGAGCCGATCGAAGTGACGGCCGGACGCATCGCCGAACAGGGCTTCGGCTGGATCACGCCGTGGCGTCAGGAAATCGACGAGAACAACCCGCAAGCAGCCGCCAGTGCGATCCGCGCGGCCGGCCTGAAGGTCGGCGCGTATTGCCGCACGGCGTATTTCGCGGCCAACGACGCCGCGGGCCGTCGCGCCGCGATCGATTCCAACCGCCGCGCGCTGGAAACGGCAGCCGTGCTGGGCGCGCCGATGCTCGTCGCCGTCGTCGGCGGGTTGCCGCCCGGTTCGCGCGATATCGACGATGCACGCGAGCAGATTCTCGACGGTCTCGCCGCCTTGCAGCCGACGATGAACGAAACAGGCGTGCGCGTCGCGCTCGAGCCCTTGCATCCGGTGTACGCGGCCGATCGCAGCCTGCTCAATACGCTCGACCAGGCGCTGGACTGGTGCGACCGGCTCGACCCGTCGCGCGAGGGAGGCTTCGGCGTGGCCATCGACGCTTACCATGTCTGGTGGGATCCGGCGCTGATGCCCGCCATCGCGCGCGCGGGCGACCGCATCCTCGCGCTGCACGTATGCGACTGGCTGGTCGAAACCCGCGATCCGTTGCAGGACCGCGGAATGATGGGCGATGGCGTCATCGATCTCAAGCGGCTGCGCGCGGCGGTGGAAGCCGCCGGTTACGACGGTCCCCTCGAAGTGGAGATTTTTTCCCGGCTCGACTGGTGGGCGCGCCCGGCCGACGAGACGTTGCGGATCTGCCGCGAGCGCCTGTTCGAGTGCTGCTGAGCATCAACGTCCGACGTAAATCGGCGGCCGCTTCTCGCTAAAACTGCGGATGCCCTCCGCGGCATCCTCGGTGCTCGCGGCGAGCGCGCCCGCCATCGCTTCGAGAGTCGAGCCTGTTTCCTCGCCGCTGGCGGCGTTGAGCAACTGTTTGGTCAGTTGCAGCGCCACCGGTGCGCGCGCCGTCATGTCCAGCGCCAGTCGATGCGCGCGTTCCAGCACGCGGTCCTGCGGCACGACCTCGTGCACAAGGCCGCACGCCCGCGCGTCCGCGGCCGTCACGCGCGCGCCGCTCAAGGCGAGGTATTTTGCGTGGCTCGCGCCGGTCAGACGCACGAGCCGCTGCGTGCCCGACCAGCCGGGGCAAGTGGCAATCGATGCCTCCGGCAGCGCGAAACGGGCCTCTTCGGCCGCGATACGCACGTCGGCCGTGATCGCCAGTTCCAGCCCGCCGCCGAAGGCATGACCGTTGATCGCCGCGATCACGGGCTGACGCAGCCGCGCCCATTGGTCGAAGACCTGATGACCTCGCCGCACCCAGTGGCGCCACATGTCCAGCGGCCCGAGCGCGGCCCATTCGTTGATGTCCGCGCCGACGCAGAACGCCTTCACGCCGCCGCCCGCGAGGATGACGACGCGCGTCTCATCGCCGGCTTCGATCGCGCGGGCCGCATCTTCGAGTTGATCCAGCATGGCGGGCGTCAGCGCATTGAGCTTGTCCGGCCGGTTCAGCGTGACGATGGCGACAGCCGCATCGCGAACGATGGAAACGAAGCGATCAGTCATGGCGTCCTTCGCGAGGTTTGAGCCGGAGTCCGAAGGGCGCATCGGTGAAAAGCGCTGCATTCATCTGACGCAGATCCGAGGCGACCTTTAGCGCAACCTCGGCCTGATCCAGAATGTCGCGCTGCAAATCCACGCCGGGAGCGATCTCGCGCACGGTCAGCCCGTCATCGAGAAGATCGATGACGCAGCGTTCGGTCACGTAGGTCACGCGCTGCCCGCGCTCGCGCCCCACGCGGCCGCTGAACGTGATCTGCTCGGCCGTCCGGACGAACTTGCGCGTGCGGCCTTCCTTGACGATCGCGAGCCTGCCACCGCCGACTTCCAGCTGCGCGCCCGCGGTGAAAAAGCCCGAGAACACGATGCGGCGCGCATGAGCGGTGATATCGACGAAACCGCCGCAGCCCGCCGTCAGATACGGTTTCGACGCGAGCCGGGAGACATTCACGCTGCCATCGGCGTCGACTTGCAGAAAGGACAGCAGTGCGATGTCGAAGCCGCCGCCCTGAAAATACGTGAACTGATTCGGCGACGCGACGATCGCGTCCGCGTTCGATGCGCAACCGAACGCGAACCCGAGCAAAGGCATGCCGCCGATCGCGCCCTGTTCGATCGCCCACGTCACTTCGCCGTGCAAGCCTTCCTCGAGCAGGATGCGCGGCACATTGGCCGAAATGCCGAAGCCCAGATTGGCCGCGTACCCATGCGCGAGCTCCATCGCGGCGCGGCGGGCGATGACCTTCTCCGGTCCCCACGGCGTCGGCTCGAACGAATCCTTCGGAAGCGTGATCTCGCCGCTGATCGCGGGATCGTAGGGCGTCTGCGTGGTCTGCCACTGGTCCGGATCGACCACGACGTAATCGACCAGATTGCAGGGCACCCGCACGTCGTGCGGCCGCAGCGTGCCGGATTTCACCACGCGCTTGACCTGCGCGATCACGATGCCGCCGTTGTTGCGCGCGGCCAGCGCCTGATCGATGCCGCCCAGCAGCGCGCCTTCGTGTTCGTAGCCGAGATTGCCCGCTTCGTCGGCCGTGGTCGCGCGGATGATCGCCACGCGCGGCGCGATCGCCGGGAAGTAGAGCCAGTCATCGCCATCGAAGGACACCTTGCGCACGACCGGACGCGCGGCGGCGGCGGCGTTCATCGCGCAGCCCTGTAAATCGGGATCGACGAACGTGCCCATTCCGACCTTGGTCAGCACGCCGGGACGCTTCGCGGCGGCGTCGCGGTGCATGTCGAACAGGATGCCGCTCGGAACGTTGTAGGCCTCGATTTCGTTGTCGGCGATCATGCGCCAGATGTTCGGCATCGGCAGCGACGACGGGCCGCTCGGATACGAGCCCGCGAGCGTGCGCGCGAGCAGCCCGGGCCGGGCGAGATGATCGATGCCCTTGACGCCGTACATGTCGCCCGCGGCGATCGGGTTCAGCGTCGTGAGGTCGCGCGGCTGTCCCTCGCGCTCGAAGCGCTCGCCGATGGCCGCGAGAATCTTATCGGGGCAGCCGAGCGCGCTGGACGAGCTGATGCTGACGACATCGCCGGTTCGCACGAGCCTGGCCGCCGCGTCCGCGGTAATGAGCTTTCTCATGTTTTTATCGATGAAGGTCGAACAGCGCTGCGCCGCGCTTCATCGCGTTGCGGGCGATGATGCCGCGATGAATCTCCGAGGTGCCGTCGAAGATGCGATAGACGCGCGCATCGCGGTAATAGCGTTCGATGGCCAGCTCCTTGCAGAAGCCCATGCCGCCGAAGACCTGCACCGCGCGATCGACGACGCGCCCAAGCGTCTCGGAAGCCTGCACCTTGACCATTGAAATCCAGTCGCGCGCGTCCTGTCCCGCGTCCATCATGCTCGCGGTGTTGAGCAGCATCAGCCGCGCCGCGTTGATCTCCATCACGCTGTCCGCGATGAGTTGCTGGATCATTTGAAAATCGCCGATGCGCGTGCCGAACTGCCGCCGTTCGCCGGCGTACTCGATCATCATTTCGAGCACGTGCGTCGCCTTGCCGATGCCGCGCGCGCCGATCAACGCGAGGCGCACGCGGCCGAGCATGTTCATCGCGAGTTTGAAGCCTTCGCCCTGTCGTCCGATGAGGGCCATCGGCTCTAGCGGGACGTCGTCGAAGAAGAGTTCGTGGTGCGGCGTGCCGCGAAGACCCATCATCCGTTGATCGCGGCCGACAGTGAAACCCGGAAGATTCTTGTCGACCGCGAAGAGCGAGATTTCCTTCTCGCCGGTGCGGGCCGAGACGAGAAAGAAATCGCTCCATTGCGCATCGCTGATGAAGTGCTTGCTGCCGTTCAGCGCCCAGCCGAACGACGTCTTGCGCGCCGTGGTTTCGATGCCCTGGGCGTCCGAACCCGCGCCCGTTTCGGTGATCGCGAGGCCGCAGGTTCGCGCGCCGGCAATCGCCGGTTTCAGCCAGCGGTCGATCTGTTCGCCTTCGCAGGCGAGCAGCGCGTCGTAGACGTTGCCGAACGCGCGCCGCACGAGTATGTCGGAGCTGTGGCCGAACTGCTCCTCGCATAGCATCGAATCGACCGTGTTCAGTCCGCCGCCGCCGAGTTCGGCGGGCATGTTCACCGCATAAAGACCCAGCGCCCGCGCCCGCGCCTGCAAGTCGCGGGCGATCTCGGGCGCGAGCGCGCCTTCCTCTTCCACTTGCTGTTCGAGCGGCTGCAACTCGGACCGGACGAAGCGGCGCGCGGTCTCGATCATCATTTTCTGCGTGTCGCTCAGCGTGAAGTCCATCGATCTCTCCGATTCGAGTTTTAGTCCGCACTGGTCGCGGCGACACGCAGCGACGGATGCAACGAGACTTCGAAGGGCATACGTTCGAGCACGTCGCGAACGAGGTCGACGCCCGGCGCGATTTCGATCAGCCGCAAGCCTTCGGGCGCGAGTTCGAAGACGGCACGCTCGGTGACGTAAAGCACTTGTTGGCCGTCCGCGCGGGCGCGCTTGCCGCTGAACGTGATGTGGCGCACTTGCTCGACCAGCTTCGGGACCGCGCCGTGACGCCGGATGCATACTTGCCCGTCTTCCAGCTCGACTTCAAGCCCCTTCGCCTCGAACGTGCCGCAAAAGACGACCTTGCGCGTGCGCTGCGTGATGTCGACGAAGCCGCCCGGCCCGACGATGTTCTCCCCCAGCCACGAGACGTTGACGTTGCCTTGCGCGTCGAGTTCGCCCATGCCGAGGAACGCGATATCGATGCCGCCGCCGCTGAACAGGTCGAACTGATCGGTGGACTTGAGGATCGCGCTCGCATGGCGCGTGGCGCCGAACAGATCGCCGCCCAGCAGTTCGCCGTTGTGCGATCCCTGCTCGATCACGGTCCAGCTGATGTCCACGCCTTCCGCATGCGCCACCGCGGGAATGCCATCGGGCAAACCGTAACCGAAGTTGACGCACGCGCCGGGTTCCAGCTCCTTCGCGGCGCGTTTCGCGATGATGTAGCGGATGCCCTCGGGCAGCGGCGGCGGCATGCGCGTGGCGGGCGCGGGCGCTTCGCCGCTGATGGCCGGATCGTAGTGCCCGCTGGTCGTCTGCTTCTGATCCGCGTACACGCAGATATCGTCGACGAGAACGCCCGGCACGGTGACCGCGCGCGCCGGCGTGATCGGCGTGGCGCATACGTCGCGCACCTGCGCGAACACGCGGCCGCCGCGGTTGTGCGCGGCGAGCGCGGCGGCGAAAGCGTCGATATCGGCCGGCTCTTCGCGCGATGTCAGATTGCCCTGCATGTCCGCCGTGGTGCCGCGCACGATCGCGAAGTCGATTTCGAAGGGCTTGTACCAGAGCAGTTCCTTGCCGCCCAGCGTGACGACTTCGACGAGATCGTCCCGCGCGCGCAGGTTGACGCGCCCGCCCCCGTGGCGCGGATCGGCGAAGGTATCGAGGCCGATGTGCGTGACGAGCCCGTGGCGGCCCGCGCCGGCTTCGCGGATCAGCGTCTGGATCACGCCGGCGGGCAGGGTGTAGGCCTCGATGCGTTCCTCGCGCGCGAGCTTCTGCATCGGCTTGGACCAGGTCCAGTGGCCGCCGATCACGCGCTTCACCATGCCTTCGTGCGCGAAGCGGCTGATGCCGCTCTTGACGCCGTCGCCGATGCCGAGGCCGTGGATCAGCGTGAGATCGCGCGGATGGCCCGTCGCGAGAAAGCGGCGCTCGATGGCTTCCGTGATGTGATCGGGTTCGACGAGTCCGCCGCCCGAGCCGCTCAATACGACGACCGCGCCGTCGAAGATCGCCGCCGCCATGAAATCCGCATCGGTCAGGTGTGCACGCTTCATTTCATCGCTTCTCGTTGTCCGTCCGTGCGCCCGCGCGGACCATCAGCACGTTGATTCCGTCCTGGATCAGCACGCCGTCCTGGTTGTGTACTTCGACCTGCAAACGCACGATGCCGCGATCGGAGCGGCGCGTCGGACGCTTGTCCAGCACGCGGATGCGCCCCTGGACGCGGTCGCCGATCAGCACCGGTTTGTGAAAGCGATACGTCCACTCGAGCGTCGCGACGGCGGCAAAGCGCGTCGCCGCGCGGTTCTTGAGGCCGTCGAGCATGGCGAGGCACAGCAGACCGTGCGCGACGCGGCCGGGAAAGCCGACATCGCGGGCGAATTCGTCGTCCATGTGGACATCGAAGAAATCGCCCGAGATGCCCGCGAACTGCACGACATGGCTTTCGGTGACCACGATGCCCGACGTCGTGAAGCCGAGGCCGGGCTCGATCTCGTCGAAGAGCAGGGGATGGCTCATGCGGTTCCTTATCAGTCGAACTCGGGCGCATACGGCACCCGTTCGCGATTGACGATGCGGTAATTGGTGTCGTTCAGCGCGTCGATTCGATGCATGTCGATGCTCGACAGCGTGAAGTCCATCACGTCGAAGTTGGCCTCGATGTTCCTGCGCTGCGTCGACATCGTGTTGATCGGGACGCCTTTCTGGAGAATCCAGCGCAGCGCCACCTGCGCACCCGACTTGCCGTAGCGCGCACCGATTTCGTCGAAAAGCGGATAGTTGAAGATTTCGCCGCGCGCGACCGAGCAGTACGACGAAAGCGGAATGCCGGTCTCGATGGCGGTATCCATCAGCACACGCTGGTTCAAGAGCGGATGGAACTCGACCTGATTGGTGACGAGCGGCAGCGCGGTCGCGGCTTTCGCGGCGCGCATCATCGCGGCGTTGAAGTTGCTGACGCCGATATGACGCGTCAGGCCCGCGCGCGCCGCTTCTTCGAGGCGCCGCACGGAAGGCGCGACGTTGCCGTCCGCGGGCGGCCAGTGCAGCAGCAGGACGTCGGCCTGCTCGATCTTCAGCTTCTCGAGGCTTTCGCGCAGCGACGGCATGAAACGTTCGTCGGAATCGTTGGCGGGCGCGATCTTGGTCGTGATGCACAACTCGTCGCGCGGGATGCCGATCGCCCGCAGCGACGAGCCGACGCCGAGTTCGTTGTCGTAGAGCTGCGCGGTATCGATCGCGCGATAGCCGGTTTCGATCGCGTCCGTCAGCGCGTCGCGCAGTTGCTGTCCGTTGAGCGGCCAGGTGCCGAAAGATCGTTGATGCGTGCGTTGGAAAAGTATGTTCATGGTGTCGTGACATCAGAAGACGGCGGCCGTCTTCGCGAAAAAGGCGCGGATGCCGAGCTCCGCGTCGGGACTGGAGCGGACCGCGAGCGCGGCCGATGTATAGGCTGCGTGCGGATCGTCGTGGTCATCGACGATCAGCGCCTTGGCGAGCGCGGCGGCGCGCGGCGATACGCGGCACAGGCGCGCGGTCCATTCCTGCAACTGCGCTTCGACTTCCTGCGGCGCGCAGACCGCATTGACGATGCCCCACTGCAGCGCGGTCGATGCATCGATCTCCTGCGACAGCAGCACCGCTTCGAGCGCGCGCCCGCGGCCCGCGATGCGCTGCAAGCGGTCGCCGCCCTCCCAGCCGGGAATGGCGCCGATGGAAACTTCCGGAAAGCGCAGGCGCGCGCCGGTGCCAGCGAGCCGCAGATCGCAGCACAGCGCGAGTTCCAGGCCGCCGCCGAAGCACAGTCCTTCGATGACGGCCACGGTCGGGCAGCGCAGCCGTTCGAAGCGCCGGAACACCGCGTTGCCTTCGCCGACCCATTGCGTCGCGAATGTCTCCGGACTCAGCGCCGACCATTCGCGGATGTCGGCGCCGGACGAAAACACGCCGCCCGGCGTGCCGCGCAGCACGACGGCGCGAATGCCGTCGTCCCGGTTGATTTGCGCGATCTGCTCGTCGAGCGCGGCCAGCATCGCGAAGTCGAGCGCGTTGGCCTTGCCCGGATTGCTGAGTTCCAGCACGAGCACGGCATCTTCGCGACGCGAGAGAATGTGTCCCATCGATGGTTCCTCGGTCGTCATGGTCACAGGCGCGGAACGGAGAGCGCGCCGTCGACGTTGAGCACGCTGCCCGTCGCGAACGCCATCTGTCCGCAGACGAGCGCCGCGACGGCCGACGCGACGTCCTGCGGCGCGCCCCAGCGCTTCATCGGGACGATGCCGCCGGCGATGCGTTCGTCGTAGCGCGCGGCGACGCCTTCCGTCATCGGCGTGCGGATGATGCCGGGGCGCACTTCGAATACGCCTATTGCGAGCGGCGCGAGGCGCAGCGCGAACAGCTTGGTGAGCATGCCCAGCCCGGCCTTCGACATGCAGTATTCGCCGCGCTCCGTCGACGCGAGTTCGGCGCTGACCGACGACACCGAGACGATGCTGCGCGAATCTTCGCTGCCGATCGCGGCCATGTGGCGCGCCACGGCCTGCGTGAGAAAGAACGTGCCGCGCATGTTGATATCGACGACGCGGTCATAGGACTGCTCGTCTACCTCCAGCAGATCGCCGCGCTGCCCGGCCGAGACGCCCGCGTTGTTGACGAGACAGGTGATCGGCCCGCAGTCCGAAACGATGCGCTCGACGAGCGCGCGATGGGCGGCGCTATCGGCGAGATCGTGCCGGTAAAAGCGTGCGCGCGCGCCGTGCGCTTCGACGGCGGCCATCGTTTTGTTCGCGTTGTCGTCATCGATGTCGATCAGCGCGAGATCGAACCCGCGCGTCGCCAGCTCGATCGCGATGCTCGCGCCGATGCCGCGGCGCGCGCCGGTGACGAGCGCGAGCGGCGGGGCGCGGCGCGGCGTCAGTACAGGAGATGAGGTAGCCATTCGGAGAACGCCGGCACGAAAGCCAGCAGCAGGATGGTCACGAACATGATGGCCATGAATGGCAGCATGGGCCGCACAAGATTCACCATTCGGATGTTGGCGACGCCGGTGACGATGAAGCAGGCCGTGCCGATCGGCGGCGTCACGAGCGAGATGCCGACGATGGCGATGGCGAGAATCGCGAAATGGATGTCGCTGAAGCCGGCGTCCTGCGCGATCGGCAGGAATAGCGGAATCAGCAGGATGAGCGCGGGAATGCCGTCGAGCAACGCGCCCAGCAGCCAGAACACGACCACGATGAACACCGTGAAGACGAACTTGTTGCCGGTCAGTTGCGTAGCGAATTCGGCGACCTGCTCGCCGACCGAGTTGTACGCCAGCATGTATCCGAGAATCTGCGCGACGCCGACGAGCGACAGCACGATTGCGCTGGTGCGGCCCGCCTTGATCAGAATGCCGAGCCATGCGCGGTTCGGAATGGATCGCTGCACGAGCGTGATGATCGTCACGTAGGCCACCGCCGCCGCAGCGGACTCGGTCGCCGTGAAGAAGCCCATGAAGATCCCGCCCAGGATGATGATCGGCGCACCGAGCGCGGGGATCGCGAGCATGAACGCGCGGCCGAGCTCGCGCACGCTGAAGTGGACCGGCGCGACGGGCGGCTCGGAGCGCGCGCGATACATGATGATGAGCATCTTCGTGATGCCGACCAGCAGGGCAGGCAGCGTCGCCGCGAGGAAGAGCTTCGTGACCGACATGTTCGCGACCGTCGCCAGCACGATGATCGTGATCGACGGCGGAATCAGAATGCCCGTGCCGGCCGCCGCCGCGATAATCGCGGACGACCATTCCTTGCGATAGCCGGCTTTTTCCATCGACGGCAGCATCGCCGAACTGATCGCGGCGGCATCCGCGTTGACGGAGCCGCTCAAGCCGGAGAAGACCATCGTCGAGGCGACGGCGGAAACGCCGAGCCCGCCGGGCACGCGGCCCACCAGCAGATTCATGAAGTTGACGAGGCGCCCGGCCGAGCCCGAATGAAAGAGAATTTCTCCGGCGAGGATGAACAGCGGCACGGCGAGCAGCGTGAACGAATCGACGCCGTGATACATCGCCTGCGCGATGTTGGTCAGCGGCAGGCCTTGCATCAGGCCGTCGATGGTGCCGACCGCGCCCAGCGAAGCGATGATCGGCGCGCCGGCGACGACGAATAGCGCGAGCAGTCCGACGGTCAGAATCATTGCGTCCTCGTCTCGGTATGGCCGTGGCCGTGTTGCGCGCTTTCGAGGTTAGCGTGGGCGGCCAGGTCCCATGCGTGCGCCGCGAGATGCAGCAGACCCAGCGCGCTGCCGGCGGGAATCGCGGCGAACGATATCCATTGCGGGATGCCGCTCGGCGTCATCTGGTTGAGCCCGAGCTGCATGAACTGCCAGCCGCCCCAAGTGAGCGCCACGAGCAGGAAGCCCATCAACAGCATCTGCGCGAATGACGCCAGCGCGAGCCATCGGCCGCTCAGCTTGTCTTCGAAGAGTTCGAAAGCGACGTGCACCTTGTCGCGCACGCCGACCGCGATGCCGATGAAGGTCATCCAGATCATCAACGTGACGCTGACCTCGATGTTCCACGAGAGCGAGACGTGGAAGACGAAGCGGGACAGGATGCCCGCAAGAACGACGCAGAAGATCGCGAAAACCAGGACCGCTATCAGCAGGTCTTCGACGCTCGCGAGCACGCGCAACACCGCAACCTTGTTGATGCTGTCCCGTGGCTCGCGCGAACGCGGATCGGGTTTCATGTCGGGAACCTCCGGCGGTTATCCGAGGGCGGGCAGGTAGGTGCCCAGTTCGGCGAAGTTGGCGCGGTACTTCGTATAGATCGGCTTGACCGCTGCCTGGAACGCGGGAAGATTCGCGTCGTTGAACGCCACGCCGGCCTTCTTCGCTTCGGCCAGATACTTCGCATCGGAAGCCAGCCACAGATCGCGTTCGTGCTGCTGAGCCTGCGCGGCGGCTTCCTTCACGGCGTCCTGTTTCTTGGGGTCGAGCGAGTCGAACCACTTCTTGCTGGCGAGCATCGGATCGATCGAGAAGAAGTGATTCGTGTACGAGTAGTGCTTCGCCACCTCGCTGTGATGCTGCTGAACGAAGAACGTCACCGAGTTCTCCGCACCATCGACGACGCCCTGCTGCAACGCGGAATAGATTTGCGTCGTGTCGAGCGGCGTCGCCTGTGCGCCGAGCTGGTTGAACGTCGCGATCATGATCTGATTGCCTTGCGTACGGATCTTCAGGCCCTTCAGATCGCCGGGTTCGTTGATCGGACGCGTGCGGTTGTAGACGCTGCGCAAGCCCGAGTCGAACCAGCCCAGCAGCACGAAGCCGAGATTGTCGAGGATGCCCGCATAGGCCTTGCCGAGCGCACCGTCCTGAGCCGCGAAGAGCGACTTCCGGTCGGGAAACGCGAAGGGCATCGCGAAGAGTCCGAGACGCTTGTCGTAGCCTTCCAGATCCGCCACGTTGGTCACCGTGACTTCGAGCGTGCCGTTGCGCAGTTGCTCGTTCATGCGCGTGTGGGAGCCGAGCACGCCGTCCGGAAATACGCGCGCGTCGAAGCCGGTCGTTTCCTTCAGACGCTTGGCCATCAGATTCTCGGTGATGACCTCGGGATTGTGGCGGTCGACGACATCGCCGATGCGGATCGTCGGGGTGTCGGCGCTCGCCAGGCGCGGCAGGCAACCCGCGGCCGCCGACGCAGCCGTGAGCATCAAAATCTTGCGGCGAGAAAGCAGATAGTCATGCATGTCTCGGACTCCTATGGGTCTGATGTCCATATTGCATTGCGACGAAAAAGGCGCGAAGAGACGCTGCCGATGCGACTGCGAAAATCTGTTAGATCGATCTACTACAGGGTAAAAGCTGCGCGGATACGGTGCAAGGAGATTTTTATAAGGGAAACCCGAACGGAGCACGTCCGGGTATGAAGCGCTTATTTGCGCGCGCCGCAGGTTCCGCGGATGACGAGAACCGGCTCCGAGACGATGCGCGTGGGCGTGCGCGAAGGCTCCGTCATGCGCTTGAGCAGCAGATCGGCGGCGGCGCGGCCGATGTCGTCCTGCAAGACCTGGACCGTGGTCAGCGGCGGCTCCCAGAGTTCGGCTTCCGGCACGTCGTCGAAGCCTACGACGCCGAAGTCTGCGCCAGGCTCGATGCCGTGGGCGCGCAGTCCGAGCATCACGCCGAACGCGACGATGTCGTTGCCGCATACGACGGCCGTCGGCGGATTCTTCAGCGCGAGCAGTTCGGTGATGATGCGCTTTCCGTCGTGACGCGTGAGCGGCGACGGCACGAGCAGCCGTTCGTCGAGTTTGATCTTCGCGTCGCGCAGCGCGTCGCGATAGCCCTCGGCGCGGTCGCTGCCGGTCGACGCGCGCATCACGCCGCCGATCATCGCGATGCGTGTGTGCCCGAGCGAAATCAGATGCGAGGTCGCGAGCGCCATGCCGCGACGATTGTCCACGCCGACGTAATCGGCCTTGAGGCCCGGCACGTAACGCGAAGCGAAGACGCACGGAATGCCCCACGCGAGCACCTGACGCATCTGCGCGGCCGTCGTCGATTCGGTCGGACAGACGATGAGACCGTCGATATTGTGCTGCCGCACGGTATCGAGAAAGCGGCCTTGGCGTTCGAGCGATTCGTCGGTGTTGCCCAGCAGCGTGATGAACCCTTGCGTGCTCAGGCTCGCCTCGATGGAGCGGACGAGCATCGTGAAATACGGATTGGCGAGGTCGTTGACGACGACGCCGACGGTGTTCGTCTGATTGCTGCGCATGCCCGCCGCATGGCGGTTGTAGACGTAGCCTTTGCGCTTGAACGCTTCCAGCACGCGCTCGCGCGTGGCTTCGGAGATGCGCGGGCTGTTGCGCAGCACGAGCGAGACCGTTGCGCGGGACAGGCCGAGATCGTTTGCGATGTCCAGCAGCGTGACGGGAGAACCTGGTTTGCCTCGGGTCATTGGAACGGTCGATGAGTCGTATGCCCGGAGTGTATCCGAATCGGCCGCGAGATCCGTCTTCCGGTCAGCCATGCGCGATGCCGAAGAACTCGGCGACGATCTCCGCCTGATTCTCCAGCAGATGACGCCCGAGATGGATGCGGTGGCCGCGTTCTTCGGCCTGACAGAGCAGTTGTGTGCGTTCAGGCTTCATGATGATGTCCGCCACCAGCACGCGGCGGTCGAGCCGGGCGATGTCGAACGGCAACGGATCTCCGGCCGCCATGCCGCACGGCGTCGCGTTGACGACCATATCGACATCCGCGGGACTGGCGCTTCCGGCCGAGACGTTCACATCGGGATAAGCGTGTGCAAGCTCCGCGATCAGCGCGTCCTGCTTCGCGCGATCCACATCGATCAATTGCAGCGCTTTCACGCCCGCGCTGGACAGCGCATGCGCGAGCGCTTTTCCGGCTCCGCCCGCGCCCGCCTGAAACACCGACATGCCGCGCGGCTCGTGGCCCTGTTTTCGCAGTCCGCGCGTGAAGCCTTCGCCGTCGTACATCTCGCCGACCCATTCGCCCGATTCGACGCGGCGCATGCAATTGATCGCGCCCACTTTCCGCGCAATCGGCAGGAGCCGGTCGACGAGGCCGGTCATCGATATCTTGTGCGGCACCGTGACGACGATGCCATCGAGATTGCCGATCGTCTTCAGCCCGGCGATGGCGGTCGCGAGCGACGCGGCGGGAATCTGCATCGGCACGAGCACCGCGTTCACGCCCATGCGCTGGAATATCTCGTTGAAGACGAGCGGCGAGCGCGCTTGCGCAATCGGATCGCCGACGATGGCGAAGAGGCGCGTGTCTCCGGAAACAGCGGCGTTCAGTGCGAAAGTCATGATGACGAGTCCGGGTTGACGATCATGAGTCGATGCTCATCCGACGAGGCGATCAGCGCGTCGATCAGCAGATGCGCATTCAAGGCGCTGCGCAATGACGCGACCGGCTCGATTCCGTGCGTGGCGGCGTCGATGAAATTGGCGATCACGGCCTGATGGGCGTGATGAGAGAAGGCCATCGGGTTCGCGCCTGAACCGAGCGAAGCGGTTTCGCCTTCGTCGAGCGTGGTGCCGTCCATGTACTGCACGACGAGCCTGCCGCCGCCGAGCGTCGCGCTGCCGTTGCTGCCGCTCAATTCGATGCGTTCGGGAAAGCCGGGAAAGATGGCCGTGCTGGCGTGCAGCGACGCGACGCAGCCGCTTCGGTATCGCATGACGCCCGCGACGGTGTCCTCGCATTCCATGCGGTGCGCGCGGCTCGTGATCGCGTAGGCGAACACTTCGTCGGGAAGGCCGACCAGCCACAAGAAAAGATCGAGCGTATGGATGGCCTGCGTCATCAGCACGCCGCCGCCGTCGCGCTCGCGCGTGCCGCGTCCGGGTTCGTCGTAATAGGACTGCGGACGCCACCACGGAACGGCGATGCTCGCGCTGTGGATGTCGCCGAGCGCGCCCGCGTCGAGCAATTGACGGAGCTTGCGCGCTGCGTCGCGCGTGCGATGTTGCAGCACCGCAGCCGCGACGATGCCGCGTTGCTCGCATAGCGCGACCAGCTCGCGCGCGCGAGACGTGGTGACGTCGATGGGCTTCTCGACCAGCAGATGTTTGCCCGCTGCCGCGATCATCGCGCCGAGTTCGAGATGCGTGTTCGGCGGCGTCAGCAGCAGCACGCCGTCGACGTTGTCATCGGCGAGCGCCGTGTCGAGATCGAGCGTGACGCGCGCATGCGGCAATTGTCGGGCGAAAGCGCTTGCGCGTTCCCGCGACCTCGCAACGACATACCGAACGGTCGCGCGGTCCTGCAAGGCCAGCAGACTCGCCAGATGCGGCGCGGATGCCATGCCCGCGCCGACGACTGCGAGCTTGAAACCGGTCTCGTTCATGTCTATTGTCTCCGTTGAAAGACAATAAGGTAGATCGATCTAATTGTCCAGCCGCCGATGACATCGACGGGAAAGATTCACTTGGTGTATTTCGCGAGCACCACGACGGAGAAAGAGTTCATGAACTGTTCGACACGCTCGAAGCCGCCCGCGTCCTGTGCGAATACCGACAGGCTGTCGACGAGGTGCGTGAGCAGGAAGATCAGGTCTTCCTTCGGCGTGTCGCGCTTCAGCTCGCCGGTGCGGCTCGCATGCTCGACGGCGACTTCGACGGCCGCGTGGATCTCGGTCGTGAAGCCCGCGAGCGCCGCGCGCGCCTCGTCGGTCAGGACGTCGCTTTCCAGGCGCAGCCGGCCAATCAGACTCCACGGCCTGCGCGTCTTGCCGCCGGGATTGTATTTGCGGAACAGATTGCGGTTGTAGGCGACTTCCGCCTGCAGCTTCTCTCGCAGCGACAGCGTTTCGTCGAGCCAGATTTTCTTCTGTCCCGCGGTGGCGCCGGCCACGTATTCCTTCACCACTTCCTCGACGAGACTGTTCTTGTTGCCGAAGTGATAGTGGATGTTGGTGGTCGTGATGCCGAGCTCCTTCGCGATCACGCCAAACGTTGTCTTGTGATAGCCGTGCGCGATCAGGAGCTTCTTCGCCAGATCCTTGATGCTGTCGTACATCGGAGATTTTTTGGGCGCGGCGCTTGTTTTGTCGGTCTTGTCGTTCTGACTCAACGGTTCATCTCGGTGGGGATCGGACTGCCGGCTCGGCCTCGAACGAGGCGAAGCAACGGACGGGGATGCTGCGGAATTTGCGGTTGATTTTACACGACCCCCATTTGTCGATCTCTTCGCCGCCTTCTCCGCAAACGACTGCGCGCGTTCCATTTTTCGCCTCCCGAAAATCTCGTTGCGTAGTGCCCGGAAATGATGTTAATGTCCGCTAAACGTACTTACTAGTAAGTAAGTATAAGGGAATACTCGAATGGGACATCACTGCTTCGGCAGTGAAAAAAAAGGAGGCGCGATGCAGGAACACATGGTGGTGCGCAAACACGGCGCGGTCGCGGAGATCGTCATCAATCGACCGGAGAAGATGAACGCGATCACGCCCGAGATGACGCAGACGCTCGCCGGCATCCGGCAGGACATCGAGCGTGACGAAGCGATCCGCGCGGTGCTGCTGCGCGGCGAAGGCGAGCGCGCATTCAGCGCGGGAAGCGATCTCCGTTCGCTCAAGACGTATCGCACGACGTGGGAGTTTCGCGCCCGCACCGATTACGCGATGGTCGTGCGCGAATTCACCAAGCCCGTCGTCGCGGCATTGAAAGGCTGGGTGCTGGGCGGCGGCCTGGAAATGATGCTTGGCGCCGATGTCCGCGTCGCGGGACAAAGCGCGAAGTTCGGCGCGCCTGAAGTGGTGCGCGGTTGGGTCGGCGGCGGCGGTGCGTCGCAAATGCTGCCGCGCCTCATCGGCTACGGGCAGGCCATGCGCCTTCTGCTGACCGGCGACACCATCGATGCGAACGAGGCGCTCCGCATCGGCCTTGTCGAGATGGTGGTCGAGGATGCGGCCGTCGTCGAAACCGCGATGGCGCTGTGCCGCAAGATGGCCGAGTTCAGCCCGATCGCGACGCAGTCGGTCAAGGCGGCCGTGCGCGCATCGCTTTCGATGAGCGTCGAACAGGGCGTTCGCTACGAGAACGAGCTGACGTCGCTGTGCTTCGCCTCGGGCAACTACGAGGAGGGCGCCAACGCATTCGGCAATCGCGCAAGCCGGAACTGATTCGCGGACAAGTACGTCACGTCGAACATAACCAGACCAAAGAGAAGCAGGAGACAGCGCCATGCAAGTCGCACATGCGCAGAACGCAGACCGCAGGAACATCCGACGCGCCGTGTTCGCGTCGACGCTCGGCACCATCATCGAATGGTACGACTATGGGCTCTATGCAGCGGCATCGGGCCTCATCATCAACAAGCTGTTCTTTCCGCAGTTGTCGTCGCTTGCGGGCACGCTCGCGGCGTTCGCGACCTTCGCGGTCGGCTTCATCATCCGGCCGGTTGGCGGCATCGTCATTTCGCATATCGGCGACAAATACGGCCGCAAACCCGCGCTCGTGTTCTGCGTGACGATCATGGGCGCGGCGACCGTCGGCCTCGGCATATTGCCGACGTGGCAGCAGGCAGGCGTGATCGCGCCGATCCTGCTCGTGCTGCTGCGCATGATGCAGGGCTTCGGCGCCGGCGCGGAACTCGCCGGCGCAATCACGCTGATCGCCGAATACACGCCGCCGAGCCGGCGCGCGTTCTTTACGTCGATTCCGAACGCGGCCACCAACTTCGGCGTGATGATCGCGATCGCGACGTTCCTGATGATCTCGTACGTGCCGGAAGACATCCTGTTCACGTGGGCGTGGCGCGTGCCGTTCATCCTGTCGCTCGGGCTGTTCGGCGTCGCGATCTACATCCGCTCGAAGCTCGATGAAACGCCCGAATACGTCGCCGCGATGGAGAAGGCGAGCGCGAAGGCCAAGGCCGAGAAAGTGCCCGTCGCGGACCTGTTTCGCAACAGCCGTCGCGAGTTGCTGTGCGGCTTCTTCGCGATGGGCGGCCATCAGGCGCTCAGCTATGTGCTCAATACCTTTGCGTTGAGCTACATGACCAACACGGTCGGCATGGCGAAGGCTGACAGCCTCGTCGTACTGATCATCGCGCTGGGCTTCTCGCTTTTCTGCGCGCCCGTCGGCGGCATGCTCGCGGACAAATACGGCAGCGGCAACGTGTTCGCCGCCGGCGCGATGATCGCGCTCGCGCTCGTGTGGCCGCTCTTCCGCGCCATCGATTCGAAGGACATCGTGCTCGCCACGATCGCGATGAGCGCGGTCTATGGAATCAGCTGGGGCTGCACCTGCGGCGCACAGGGCGCGTTCCTGTCGAATCTGTTTCCGACGCAGTACCGCTTCTCCGGCATCGCGATGTGCCGCGAGTTTTCCGGCGCGCTGATAGGCGGGCCGACGCCGTTCATCGCGACCGCGCTCGTCGCATACGCGGGCGGCAAGCCGACTTACGTGATGGTGTTCCTCGCCGTCTTCTGCCTGCTCACGCTGATCGCGGCGCTGTTCGGCAAACGCCTCTCGCGTCATCGGGACGATCAGCCCGTGTTCCAGGAATCGCATTCGGCAATCTGACGCCGATGCGCGCATCGACGCAAACACAGACAATACCGGAGTAGATGACATGCAAATTTTGACCGCCGACCAGGCTGCATCCCTGCTGAAGGATGGCGATACCTTGATGATCGGCGGATCGGGAAGCGGGCACGCCGTGCCGGAAGCGCTGATCGAGGCGCTCGAGCGGCGCTTTCTCGCGCAGGGCGAGCCGCGCCGGATCACGTCGTTTCATCCGGTCGGCCTCGGCGATCGCGGCGAACGCGGCGCATCGCGGCTCGCGCATACGGGGCTGCTCAAGCGTGTCGTATGCGGCACGCTGGTCGATTCGCCGGCGCTCGCGCAGATGGCGCTGAACAAGGAAGTCGAAGCGTGGACACTGCCGCAGGGCGCGCTCTCGCAGCTCACGCGCGAGATGGCGGCGGGGCGGCCGGGGCTCGTCAGTCATGTCGGGCTGCATACCTTCGTCGATCCGCGCAATGGCGGTGGGCTTCAGGGCGCGCCGAGCGATGACGAACTCGTCAGCCTGATCGAGCTCGACGGCCGCGAGTGGCTGTTCTACAAGCCGTTCGAAGTCGATGTCGCTTTTCTGCGCGGCACGACGGCGGACGAAGACGGCAACATATCGATGGAGCATGAAGCCGTTTTCGCGGACATGCTCTCGATGGCGCAGGCGACGAAGCGCAACGGCGGTGTCGTGATCGTGCAGGTGAAGCGGCTTGCGAAGCGCGGCACCTTGCCCGCGAAGACGGTGAAGATTCCGGGCATGCTCGTCGACGCGGTCGTCGTTCAGGAGGATCAGCCGGTGACGTATCAGACGGCTTACGATCCGTCGTTTACCGGCGAAATGCGTATTCCGCTCGGCGGTTTTCCGCGCCTTCCGCTCGACGAACGCAAGATCATCGCGCGGCGTCTCGCGATGGAACTGAGCATGGGCGCGGTGTGCAACGTCGGCTCGGGCGTGTGCACGGGCATCGGGCTCGTCGCGGCGGAAGAGGACGTGCTGCATCACATCGTGCTGACGAACGAGCAAGGGCTGATCGGCGGCGCGCCCGCGGCGGGACTCGATGCCGGCGCCGCGCGCAACTACAGCGCGATCGTCGACATGCCGTATCAATTCGATTTCTACGATGGCGGCGGCATCGATATCGCGTTTCTCTCGGCGGTCGAGATCGACGCGCAGGGCAGCGTCAATATCAGCCGCTTCGCGAACAAGCTGATCGGCGTGGGCGGGTTCATCAACATCAGCCAGAACGCGCGCAAGATGGTCTTCGGCGGCACCTTCACGGCGGGCAACCTGCAAGTGTCCTGCGAAGGCGGCAAGCTGCAGATCCTGAAGGAAGGCGCGCATCGCAAGTTCGTGTCGAAGCTGCAGCAGGTGTCGTACAGCGGACCTTTCGCGCAGGAGCGCAAGCAGACGACACTCTTCGTCACCGAGCGCGCGGTGTTTTGCGCCATCGACGGCGCGCTCGAACTGATCGAGATCGCGCCGGGCATCGATCTCGAGCGCGACGTGCTCGCGCACATGGCCTTTCGCCCCGTCATCTCGCCCGATCTCAAGCTGATGGACGAGCGACTCTTCCGTCCCGAACCGATGGGCCTCGATGCCGTGATGGCGTCGCAAGGCTGGCCGTGTCATCCGCGGCTTGCTGCGTTAGCGGGGGGCGAGCGGTGAAGCGCGAGTTGCAAGCTCTTCGAATCGATGGATCGACGCGCCTCTTCGGCATCGTCGGCAGTCCGGTGACGCAGGTGAAGACACCGCAACTGATGAACGCGCTCTTCGACGCAAGCGGCATCAATGCGACATGCCTGCCGTTCGATGTGCCCGTGAACGTGTTCGAGCCGGCCGTAGCCGGACTTCAGGCGCTCGGCAATCTCGATGGCCTGGTCGTCACCGTGCCGCACAAGGTGCGCGCGATGGCGATGGTCGACGACATGTCGGACACGGCGCGGCGCGTCGGCGCGATCAACGTGATGCGGCAGCAGCCGGATGGCACCTGGTACGGCGATATGTTCGACGGCACAGGCCTCGTGCAGGGACTGACGCGTCTCGGCTTCGAGGTTCGCGGCCAGCGCGTGAAGCAGCTCGGCGCGGGCGGTGCGGGCGCCGCGGTCGCGCACGCGCTGGCCGAAGCGGGCGCGGCGAGCATCGCGCTGAGCGATCCGCAGCGCGAGCTGTCCGAGCAGTTGTCGGCGCGACTGAACCGCTTCTATCCGGATTGCGAGGCTCGCGTCGATGTCGATCCGGCGAATGTCGCGGGCATGGATCTGCTCATCAACTGTTCGCCGGTCGGCATGAAGCCGGGCGATGGCATGCCGGCTTCCTTTGGCGCATTTTCCGAAGCGATGCAGGTCGTCGACATCATCATGACGCCCGCCGAAACGCCGCTGCTGAAACATGCGCGGCAGTGCGGCTGTCGCGCGACCAACGGACGGCCGATGATCGACGGGCAGCTCGCGGCGTTCGCGACGTTTTTCGGCATCGACATGCCCGCAGCGTTCCCTATCCTTTTCGACGCGCCTATCCGGACCTGACTACCATGCATATCGTTCTTCCGACCGCTTCCGGCGAGTTCGAAAACTACACGCTCAAAGGCGATCCGATCGGCGGCGCGCCGGCGGGATCGACATTCAACCGCATCGCCTATTCCGCCGCGCACGTCGTGGCCGATCCGCTTCGCAGCGGCGAACTGAATCAGCCCGCCGCACTCGACTGGGCGCGCACGATCGAATATCGGCGATATCTGATCGGCCAGGGGCTCGGCATCGCGGAGGCGATGGACACCGCGCAGCGCGGCATGGGCCTCACATGGGACACGGCGCTCGAGCTCATCGAGCGGACGATGCAGGAAACGCGCGACATGGCCGGTGCGCGGATCGCGTCGGGATGCGGCACGGATCATCTTCCCGCGCAGTCGGCCACGTCGTGCGATGACGTCATCCGCGCCTATGCGACGCAGCTCGAAGCGATTCAGCGCACGGGCAGCCGGGTGATCCTGATGGCAAGCCGCGCGCTCACCCGCGTGGCGCGAAGTCGCGATGACTATCTGCGTGTGTATGGCGAAGTGCTCGCGATGTGCGACAAGCCCGTGATCCTTCACTGGCTCGGCGACATGTTCGATCCGGAGTTGAAGGGATACTGGGGCAGCGACAATCTCGACGAAGCAGCCGACGCGTGCCTGACGGTCATCGCGGAGAACGCTGGCAAGATCGACGGCATCAAGATTTCCCTGCTCGACGATGCACGCGAGATTGCCTTCCGGCGACGCCTGCCCGAAGGCGTCAGGATGTATACGGGCGACGATTTCAACTATCCGTCGCTCATCAAGGGCGATGAAGAAGGTTACTCGCACGCGTTGCTCGGCATCTTCGATGCGATCGCGCCGGCTGCATCGCAGGCGCTCGCGGCGCTCGCTGCAGGCGATCTCGCGCGATACGAGCGGGTTTTCGCGCCGACGGTGGCGCTCTCGCGCCACATCTTTCGCATGCCGACGCAGTACTACAAAACGGGCGTCGTCTTTCTCGCCTACCTGAACGGATTTCAGCCGCATTTCTTCATGCTCGGCGGTCACCACGGCGCACGTCCGCCGGTTTATCTCGCGGACGTGTTCCGTCTCGCCGATAAGGCCGGCCTGCTGCGCAATCCCGATCTCGCGGTTCAGCGAATGCGGCTCGTCATGCAGACGCTCGGACTTTGAACGCCGACTTTCTTGAAGGCACATTACAAGGACAGATGGAAGACATGACCCAATTACAGAACGAAGAAGCCGCCGTACAGCGCGGGCGTTTGCTCGCGCCTGGCATGTATGACCTGAACGACCTCGAGATAGGCGATCATTTCGTCACGTCGGGCATGACGTTGACGGAAGCGCATATCGTCAATTACGCGGGTGTATCGGGCGATATGTACGACATCCATCTCGACGATGTGGCCGCGCAGCAGGCGGGATTTCCCGGCCGGATCGCGCACGGACTGCTCGGCCTCGCGCTCACCGATGGTCTGAAGACGCGCTCACCGGTGCGCATGAGCGCGCTGGCGACGTTGGGATGGAACTGGTCGTTTCGGGCGCCGCTTCATATCGGCGATCGCATTCAGGTCGAAATCGAAGTCGTCGGTAAGCGGGTGACGAAGCGCATCGACCGAGGAATCGCGACGCTGAAGCTGCGCGTGCTGAATCAACTGGGGAACGTCGTGCAGGACGGGGAGACGCTGCTGTTGATGCAGAATCGGGCTTAGTTTTCTCAAATATTCGATACGCGCGACGATTGCCCATCAGCGGACGTTAACGATCATCGTTTGACCGAAGCTCGGGCGGTCGAGCCCGATGCGCGCAACCAGTTGTGTCATGACCTCCCACTCCGCACCGCCTCTGCGAGCACGAGCAACGTGCAGAATTGCAGTTTGGGTGCGCGTCACTGCGATCGCTGCGATCGCTGCTTTAACCTGGACATGCTAAAGGCTGGGTGCAGTTTCCATGTCGAGCGGGCCCACCTCCGATCAGTGCCGCAAGCGTCTTCGGACCATTCCTAAATGACAATGACGTCGCTCCGAGCGACGGAATATTAGGTCACAATCCCCGGCTAAATTGTCCCGATTCGGAATGCCAAGCGATTGCGCGATGCAATCCTCGGGTCGTTAAAACGTCTACCTAAGTTGT
>NZ_JALQEB010000027.1:0-1463 GCF_023630905.1 Caballeronia sp. ATUFL_F1_KS4A
CTAAATTGTCCCGATTCGGAATGCCAAGCGATTGCGCGATGCAATCCTCGGGTCGTTAAAACGTCTACCTAAGTTGTCGTCGAAGGTGGCGCTTATCAGGGAGAGTGCTTTCGCATGTCAATGGTATTGCCAAGTCAGGCCTACGGCCTCCAGTTGAAGCCCCACCCCGCGCCCATCTCAGTATTGAGCTTCAATGGCGAGGCGCAAATTAGCGCGCTCTACAAGTTCAATATCGAATTTACGAGCCCTGTCGCCGATATTCCGATGGATCAGGTCGTTGGGCGGTCTGCGGTGTTGACCATCGCCCCCATCGATCCTCAAGAAGCTCATCTGCGGCAGATGTTCGGTGAACGATGGAAGGACTTCAGCAAGGCGCCGGAGCCTAGCGTCACGCATGGCGTCATTGACAGGTTTGAGACGCTCGGCACATCGGCCGATGAAACCCGGTATCGCGTCACCCTGGTGCCGAAGATCGCGGAATTGGCGAGAGGCCGCACATGCCGATTGTTTCAGAAGCAATCGGTCGTCGAGATCATCACCGATACGCTGCGCCACTACGATTATCGCCTCGGTGTCGATTTCGATTTCAAGAGTCTGCGCGGCACGTATAAGCGGCTCGAATACGAGACTCAGTTCTACGAGACCACGTTCGCGTTCATTCAGCGCCTCTGCGCCGAAGCGGGCATCTGGTTTCGCTTCGAGCAGAAGAGCGATCGGACGGTGATCATCTTCGGGGATGATCTGGATGCGTATGCCCGCAAGCAGCGGGTGGTTCCGTATCGCAGCCACTCGGGGCTGGAAAGCGTGGGCGCCGAATCGATCCGTTCGCTCAGGACGATCACGCAGCGCGTGCCCGAGGCGGTGCAACTGAACGACTACAACCATCGTCAGGCGGACGTCAATCTGTTGGTCGAGGAGAACACCGCGCGCGCGGACAAGACCACCGATGGCGTCGATGGGACGTGGGGCGAGCATTACGAAACGCTGGAGGAAGGTCGCCAGATCGCGCGTCTGCGCCATGAAGCGCACATCGCCACCCAGATCAGCTATCGCGCTCGGGGCAATCCGTTCTCGCTCGAAGTGGGCGAGGTGATCCGGCTGGACGTGAATCCCAAGGATGCGCCCAACGGCCTGCTCGTTACGTCGATGCGTTGCGGCGGCGGCCGGGGGGTGTCGTACTGGAACACTTTTCGGGCGATCCCGGCGGATCGCAAGTGGCGCACGAGCATCGACGTGATCGAGCGTCCCAAGGCCGAAGGCATCTGGCCGGCCAGGGTGGATTCTCCCGGCAACTATCACTATGGCTATCTGGATGAAAAGGGACGGTATGTCGTCAAGATGCCGTTCGATCTGGACGAGTGGAGTCCGGGGGGCGCGAGCCGTCCTATTCGTATGGCCAAGCCTTATGCGGGGGCGGACTACGGTCATCACATGCCGTTGATCCACGGCACGGAGGTGGCGCT
>NZ_JALQEB010000028.1:0-1153 GCF_023630905.1 Caballeronia sp. ATUFL_F1_KS4A
ATTCGTATGGCCAAGCCTTATGCGGGGGCGGACTACGGTCATCACATGCCGTTGATCCACGGCACGGAGGTGGCGCTCATCTGCGCATGCAGATGTCCTCGCGATTCACGCCCGAGCCAATGGTGGGCAAAGCGCGTGCGCCCGTATCGCCGCGTCTGGGCTGGACGGTGGTGCTGCCCGTTCGGCAGGAACGCGAGATCACGGTCGAGTTGGGCGTCTGCGAAGCGTTTCCGGCACCGCAGCCGAACCCGTACCTCGAACCGCATGCCGCATGAGAGGCCGAATGATGTCGAAACCGAATCAAATGGCCTGCGCGGTGTTGCTCATTCTCGGGCTGTCAGGCTGCGGCCTCTGGCAGGCGACCTCCGACGGAGCCACGAGCGCTTATCAAGCGATGACCGACTGGCGCGTGAAAGCGGTCGACGTCGACATGCGCGCCCGTGCCGACCTGAATCCGGACGCTTCGGGCCATCCGCATCCGGTGGCGGTGCGCGTCTATCAGTTGAAGGATCGCGCGCGCTTCGACAGCGCGTCGTTCAACGAGCTCCTCCACCACGACCGCACCGTGCTTGGGCGCGATCTGCAAGCGAGCGTGTCTGCCGTGGTCAATCCCGGCGCATCGGCGAGCGTGTCGCAGCCGATGCAAAAGGAGACCGCGTTCATCGCAATTGCCGCGTTCTATCGGAACGCCGATCAGGCGGGCGGCTGGAAGCAGGTCATCGCGGCCAGGAAGCTCCCTGACGACGCGCCGGTAAAGCTGACGCTGGCGGACAGCAAGCTCGATATGGAAAGCAAGGCGAAGGCGGGCAAGAAATGACGTGCGGCAGCGTCTGTCGTCGCCATCGTAGCTAAAGGGCGGTCGCGACAAAAGACCGATGGCTTCAAACATCAAACCGAATCGAAATCGACAATAACCAGCAATGCGGCACAACAGATTGAACGAATTACGCGGCGATGGCCTCGTCGCCCGCGCGACCCGAAGCGTGAACTCGGCGCTCTTTTTCATCGGCGCGCTTACGCTCGCCGGCTGCGGCGCATGGCAGGCCACCAAGGACAGCACGGTAAGCGCAGCCGAATGGCTCTTCACCACGCAAGTCAAGTCGATGAACGTCGAACTGAACGGTCGCGCCGCGTTGAACGAGAACGCGACCGG